>JAIBAY010000004.1:300000-464198 GCA_019694975.1 Chitinophagales bacterium | reverse complement strand
AAACGCATTCTCAAACTTGCCGTTAGAATCGAAAAACGACCCTGGATGGAGGGATTACTGAAATTAGTCCGTGATGTGGGAATGCCGTTATCTCTTAAAACTTAATTCCTACTGCAAAATCCGGGTTCAACCGGCAAGCTGTATCAGTTTCTCGGATCAACACCTGCAGCAGCTTCCATAAGCACCGCATGTTGCTGTTCACCCTGGACCTCGGCAGACTGAATCACCGGGGCATCAACGGTCACCGTGGCCGCTGCCGTTACCGGCTCTGTTGCAGCAACGGTTGTTACCGACGCCAACGGCCCGCCGTGTGACGGGAACCTCTCGTCAGCAAAATTTCCATAGTAGTCGTTGGCGCGGTTGGCAGTCACACTCCATGTGAAAAAAACAGCCGATTTTCCACCCTGCAATTCTATCACGTCAAAACCACTTGCATCTTTATTGGTTACGTACACTCCGTTGCAGTCACCTTCCAGTTGCACGAATACACGCAGCGGATGCTTTTCGTCAACGGTGATATTCTTTGAAAATACAGGGTCGAGGCTGATGTGCGCCTTACCGCTTTGCAATTGTCCCGATCCGTAATCCATAAAAAGGTTTTCCGGTGCTTCTGGCGCGGAAAGCAGAACATATTTGTCCTGCAGATCCTTTACCACGGTATTCACTGTACCGTTGCCAACAATCTTCCGCGGAACACCTGCACCTTCTTCCGTTGCAACGTAAGCATAACTCAACTCTGCCCCTGAGCCACTCTGGAAATAGCCACCCGCCCTTGAAGGCGCTCCCGTGCTTCCATTTGTGTTGCTGGAAGCATAGGCAGTGACGCCATACGTGGTGCCGTTGGCATTCACGCCTGATCCGGCAGCAGGAAAAGTGAAGGTGGTGACATTATTTCCCGCGCCCATCAGTCCGATGCCGTTGGAGGCGGTGCTGGCAAAGCCAAATGCGCCAAGTGTTGTTCCGTTGAAGGCACCGCCGGAGCCTGCCGTTGTTGTAGTGAGCGTTGTTATATTATTGCCGAGGCCGGTTACGCCAATGCCGCTTGCCGCTGTAGATGAGATGCCGTAAGCACCATACGCAGTACCATTAAACACTCCGCCTGCACCGGAGGCAGGAGCTGTTAATGTGGTGATGTTGTTGCCAAGGCCTGCTACGCCGACACCACTTGCGGCAGTTTTTGCAATGGAATAAGAGCCGTATGCATTTCCGTTAAAGGCTGCACCGGCGCCGCTGGCCGGTGAAGTAAGTGTGGTAACATTATTGCCTAATCCAACGATACCGATTCCGCTGGCAGCCGTAGTTGCCAGTGCATAGGCGCCAATGCCGGTGCCGTTGAAGGCGCCGCCGGCCCCTGTTCCCGGCACCGTGTAAGCAGTCACGTTATTTCCCAGGCCGATGATGCCAATGCCACTGGCCACCGTTTTACCAATGGCGAAAACACCCATGGCATTACCATTGAAGGCACCACCGGCGCCTGCTGCAGGCGTGGTGAATGTGCCCAGGTTGTTACCCACGCCGAGGGCGCCGATACCGGAAGCAGCAGTAGTGGCAAATTGAAATGCACCTACGCCCGTTCCATTAAAAGCGCCACCTGAGCCAGTGGTTAAGGTGGTGAAAGTGCCCAGGTTATTTCCAATACCCAACAGGCCCGTTCCGGATGCAGCTGTGGTGGCAATGGATAATGCGCCATAGCCTGTTCCGTTAAATGCACCGCCGCTGCCTGCCGTCAGTGTTAAGAATGTGGACAGGTTGTTGCCGGCGCTTAATATGCCTGTTCCCGAAGCGGCTGTCTTTGCTATGGTGAAAGTGCCTACGCCTGCGCCGTTAAAGGCACCGCCGCTGCCTGCCGTGAGATAGGTGCCGGCCACGTTACTGCCAATGCCTAAAACACCGGTTCCGCTAGTGTTTGTATTTGAACCCAGTACACCAAATCCGGCCGACTGCGCGGTGGAACCACTTGCTCCGTTTCCTGTTCCCGTGCCGGAGGCAGTGAGATTGGCCGCCACCATAGCCGATGAAGTGCCGATGGCATTGGTGAACCTGCCGCCATTGGCCACTGATGAATAACCATAGACACCGGAACCCGTTCCGCCTGTTGTGGATCCTACGATGGCACCGGAAGTGCCGCTTGTTACAGATGCATAGAGGCCGGCATTGGTAACTGTTGTGCTGCTGAGAGTAATGGTACCGACGTATCCCAGGTAAGTATCCGTTCCAACAGTTCCGCTCGCATGAACAGCTTTGCTGCCGGTTGCAGCATTCGTCGTGCTGACACGGAGGGCGGTGGTTTGTGCTGCATCCGTGATGTAAACTCTTTCCGTGAGCGACGGCGTGGCATTGATTCCGATATTACCGCCAGCCGCAACACGCAAGCGCTCCGCGGCGGTGGTCTTGATGATCCAGTCCACGGCATCGGTGGTGCCGATGAAATTGGTAGCAGCCGAAGTACTTCCATTGCCCGTCAGTGACCAGTTGGTGGCTGCGGCGGCCGACCAGGCCGGAATGCCCGAAGCATTAATGGTGAGCAGTTGTCCGCTTGTTCCGTTAGGCATCGATTTAAACTCCCCGTTGGAGTTTACAAACACCATCTTATCGGTGGTTGCTGCCGGCGCGGTGATATGCGTGCCGCCCAGCACACTGCTTAATCCTTCCAGGCGTATGGTGCTCGACGTTCCGCCGATGTGCAACTTTGCCAGCGGACTGGCTACAGCAATTCCCACATTCTGAGCATGGAGTGAAGGCGCCGATAAAAAAAAGACAAGCGACCATACAGCGCAGTAACGAAGAGATGAGTTGGTGTTTTTCATCGCAACAGATTTATGAATTCCAAATTTAATCAAATAAAGGAAGGGAGTGATATAAGATGGAGGCGTGGTTAAGTGTAAGCATCCGGCGAACTCCATTTGGCGCAAGCGTCCGCTTGTGCCATCCATCTAAAAGCGTCCGCTTTCAGAGTTTTTTAATCCCGGATGCTATAAATTATAAGTCTATGCTATGCAAATATCTCTATCTTTAAGTTGTATAAGTATTTATCCTATGAGCCGAAAATATTAATTCCGGGATAATAGCAAGTTGTATTTCGTAAGCTTTGCTGTCATCAACTGGATTGATGTCTTTATTCGCAATGAGTATAAAGAAATTTTATTGGGTAGTTTACGGTATTGCCAGAAGCATAAAGAGTTGGAACTGTATGCCTGGTGCTTAATGACCAGCCATGTTCATTTGATCATGGGGAGCCGTGGAAATCCAATGCACAATATTCTGCGTGATTTTAAAAGTTATACCTCCACCCAATTGAGGGCAACGATTAGCCAGCATCAACAGGAAAGCCGAAAGGAATGGATGTTATGGATGATGGAAAGAGCCGGAAAGAAAAATCCGAATAACAGGGATTTTCAATTCTGGCAACAGAACAATGAACCGATAGAATTAAACACGAATGCGCTCTTAAATAATACGCTTCATTATACGCACTACAATCCTGTTGAATCCGGGTTTGTCAGTAAACCCGAAGATTGGATTTATAGCAGTGCAAGAGATTATGCCGGTGAAAAAGGACCGCTGGATCTTATTTTGTTGGATTATTATATTTCGTAAGCGGACGCTTACTGATAGCAGGCACAAGCGGACGCTTGCGCCAAACGGAGAACCTGCCTTCAGTACATTGATAAGGTGCAAAATTGAATTCTTTTTGAGAAATAAGATTACCATTTATGTCTAACTTCATTATCCAGGTAGTTTCATTGAATATATTCTGATCTTTTAATCCTGATGCAATAATATGGTTCTCTGCATCTTCAAAAATCTCAACACCCAAATCATAAAGCCCACCTCCGTATGTGATAGCAGGCACAAGCGGACGCTTGCGCCAAACGGAGAGATAATTTGAACAATTGGTTGCAAACGCATTAATAAATTGCCAAATAAGTCATTATCTTTCGAGATCGATATAGTTTACACCAAGTTCTTAGGATCTCAATTAAATATTTTCAAAATGAAAAAACTACTTCTACTAATTGTTAACAGCCTAATGCTGATTACTTACTCGAGTTTGGCCCAGCTTCCACCAAGATGTAGCACAATGGAATACTTACAAATGTTTATTGAAAAAGATCCATCACTTCAGCAGAAACTCGATGAAAATGAAAGTAAGCTTCAGCAATGGATATTTGATCATCAAAATATTACTACAAGAGATGTTATTACAATTCCAGTAGTTGTACATGTGGTATACAAGACTGAGGAGGAGAATATTACTGACGTACAAATTCAATCACAAATTGATGTTTTGAATGAAGATTTTTCACACACAAACTTAGACGCTTATAAAACTCCTTTAGTTTGGCAAACTATTGCTGCGAATACCAACATTCAATTTTGCTTAGCCAAGCGTGATCCTTTTGGTAACTCTACGTCGGGGATTACAAGATCTCAAACAACTTTGTCTGAATTTACAAAAGAATTGAATAATGTTAAGAGCTCAAGTGATGGAGGAAAAGATGCATGGCCAACTTCTGACTATTTAAACATTTGGGTTTGTAATTTAGAAGAACCACTTGCAGGATATGCTCAATTTCCTGATTTATTAGGCTCTCAACCTTTAACTGATGGTGTAGTAGTTGACTATAAATGTTTCGGCAGAACCGGCAATCTTTATGATTATACTAATAAGGGCAGAACTACAACACACGAAGTGGGGCATTGGTTAAATCTGATACACATTTGGGGGGATGATCAAGATTTATTCGTTAGTTGTGTGAAAGGAGATAAAGTGGGTGATACTCCAAATCAAGATACGATGACATACTTTTATCAAAGTTTCCCTCTTACCGATATTTGTTCCCCGGAATCTCCTGGCATAATGTTTATGAATTATATGGACTACACTCCAGACACTATACGGAACATGTTTACTAATAAACAAGCAGAAAGAATGACCGCAACCCTAAACACCACCCGTTTAAGTTTGCAAAGTTCAATGGGTTGTGTTGAAGTGCCACCCGTTAATTCTTCGATTGTTTGGCAGAAGAGTTACGGTGGTAGCAATGATGATTGGATTTCTTCTATTAAACAAACATCTGACGGGGGTTATGCTGGAGTAGGCTATTCTAATTCTGTTAATGGGGATATCTCTGACCACAGAGGCGGAACAGATCTTTGGATGTTAAGATTAAATATAAATGGAGAGTTGTTATGGCAAAAATCAGTAGGAGGATATGGAGATGAATATAGTGGATACGATAAAGCGATTGATCAAACTAGTGATGGTGGATTTATCATTGCGGGATCTTCAAACTCTAATGACAGTTACATTTCTGGCAATCATGGAGCAAGTGATTACTTGATTATTAAAATGGATGAGAGTGGTGAAATAGAGTGGCAGAAATGTCTTGGAGGATCAGGCTATGATGGAGCAAACGCCATTGTACAAACATCTGATGGTGGTTATATAGTTGCAGGATATTCAAACTCAAACGATGGTGATGTTTCTGGTAATCATTCGGGTTACGATTACTGGATTGTAAAATTAGATGCATTTGGCAATTTAGTATGGCAAAAATCCTTAGGAGGCTATGGAGAAGATATTGCAAGTTCAATTGATCAAACTTCTGATGGGGGATATATCGTTGCAGGACATTCCTGGTCGAATGCCGGAGGAGATATCACCGGAAATCATGGAGGAACAGATTATTGGATAGTAAAATTGAGTACGGACGGCAATCTCATATGGCAAAAGTCTTTAGGCGGCAGTGCTAATGATGTTTGTTTTTCGATTGAAGATGCAGACGATGGTGGATTTCTCATGGCGGGTTTCTCTGCATCAAACAATAATGATGTGTCAGGTAATCATGGGGGTGGAGATTATTGGATCGTAAAATTAAATATGGATGGTGCTTTAGTCTGGGAAAAAACTTTAGGAGGGAGTAGCCAAGAAAACGCTTTCTCAATAAAGAAGTCACATGATGGTATAGGCTATCTAGTTGGTGGAACAGCGTACTCAAATGATGGTGATGTTTCTGGAAACTTTAGCGAACCACCCAACTCTTGGATTATTAAAATAGATTTAAGTGGAAATTTAATATGGCAAAAGTCTTTTGGTGGTAACCTAGATGATGCAGTGTGGTCAATTGAGCCACTAAATGATGGTGGATTTGTTGTAGGGGGATACTCAAATTCAAATGACGGTGATGTTTCTGGAAATCATGGAGGCTACGATTATTGGATAGCAAACATTTCGGAAAGTGATTGTGAAAATAATTTCTTCATTAATATACTTGATGGTTCAGACACCTTTTGCACAGGAAGCAGTGCAATTTTAAAAATGCCTATACCTAATGTTTCATATCAATGGTTAAAGAACGGGGTGATTATTGCCGGAGCAACACAAGAAACGTACAATGTCACCAAAACCGGAGATTATTCCTGTATTGGTTCAAACTCAATTTGCTCAGGCACATCCAATATCATTCACATCACTGTCAATAAAAATCCCTCTGCCAGTATTTCTCCAAGCGGAACCGTAACAATGTGTGCAGGAAATTCAACTGTTCTAACTGCATCTTCAACTTCAACTGATGTTACCTACCAATGGTACAAGGGCAATAATCCAATTGCAGGAGCTACAAATGCTACCTACTCTGCTACCAAAGATGCAAAGTATAAGTGTAAGATCACAAAAACATCTACCGGCTGCAGTGCCTACACAAATAAAACAACTGTTAGCATTACCTGCCGAGTAGGAAACGAAAGTATTTTAGCTCTTTATCCCAATCCGGCTAAAGATAAAATTACAATGGAGCTCAACTATATTGAGAATGTCAGTATTCAGATTACCGATATTACTGGCAAACAACTCCAAAAAATTGAGGCAACAGATTTAACAATTGAGTTTTCCGTTGCGGATCTGGCTCAGGGTTTATATTTTGTAAATGTGATAGAAGATAATAAATTGCTTCAAGTGAAAAAGCTTGTGAAACAGTAAGGTTTCAGTAAAGGATTGCAATGAAAATATGAGTCATAAACTATTCGCTTGAACATTGAATTAATGGGTGTTCGGCTTACAATTATCAAGCCTTCACGAACACTATTGTCTTTTTCGCGGCAACCCTTATGAAATATGTAAATGTATTGATATCTTGTTGGTTACATACCAGTCATTTAAAACATCTTTTACATGAAAACATCAATTCTACTTGTAGGGAGCATTTTCGCGCTTTCTTATTCAGGTTTAGCACAAACTCACCATAGATGCGGTACTGCTGAATATATGCAAATGATGCTTGATCAAGATTCTTCGTAAGCATCCGGCCAACCACGTATTTTCCGATTAAAATAAGCTCATCAGATTTGCGCAAAACATTTTCATGCGCAATTTATCGGAAAAATATTTTCCCATTGTAGAAAGATTTCACCACAGCAATCTTAGTACGAAGGTTTTCAGTGAACGTAACGGGATCAAAAAAAGCACCCTGGAATACTGGAAGAATAAGTACCGCGACAAAGGAGCTTGAACTTTTAAATAAAATCCAATTGGTTGAAATGCTAGCTGAGAGGTTTTTGAATAAAGGAGCAAGGGGTTCTAATAAGAAAAGGAAAGGGAGTAAATAGAAAAAGCAATCGGATCATAACTCTGGATTCGGTTGTTTAATGTGTTACCATCACCTTCTCGCTCCATTTGGCGCAAGCGTCCGCTTGTGCCATCCATCTAAAAGCGTTCGCTTTCAGAGTTTTTTAATCCCGGATGCTATAAATTATAAGTCTATGCTATGCAAATATCTCTATCTTTAAGTTGTATAAGTATTTATCCTATGAGCCGAAAATATTAATTCCGGGATAATAGCAAGTTGTATTTCGTAAGCTTTGCTGTCATCAACTGGATTGATGTCTTTATTCGCAATGAGTATAAAGAAATTTTATTGGGTAGTTTACGGTATTGCCAGAAGCATAAAGAGTTGGAACTGTATGCCTGGTGCTTAATGACCAGCCATGTTCATTTGATCATGGGGAGCCGTGGAAATCCAATGCACAATATTCTGCGTGATTTTAAAAGTTATACCTCCACCCAATTGAGGGCAACGATTAGCCAGCATCAACAGGAAAGCCGAAAGGAATGGATGTTATGGATGATGGAAAGAGCCGGAAAGAAAAATCCGAATAACAGGGATTTTCAATTCTGGCAACAGAACAATGAACCGATAGAATTAAACACGAATGCGCTCTTAAATAATACGCTTCATTATACGCACTACAATCCTGTTGAATCCGGGTTTGTCAGTAAACCCGAAGATTGGATTTATAGCAGTGCAAGAGATTATGCCGGTGAAAAAGGACCGCTGGATCTTATTTTGTTGGATTATTATATTTCGTAAGCGGACGCTTACTGATAGCAGGCACAAGCGGACGCTTGCGCCAAACGGAGAAATAATTTTAATAGCGGCAGAGGAGTAAATTCAGGATTCCGGAACAGCGTGCATCGCAATTCTTCATGTGAGACATTAAATACCACAACGTCTCCATTACCTTACAATTATATTGATTTAGTCGTTGTGCGTAGTAATCTCCTTGCAACGCAAAATTCCCTAGTAAAATAACCTCCCGTCAATCCGGAAGCCCGAACCGGCAAGCCCTGCGACGTGGCACATTTCCATTCTATTTTTTTTCTATATTAGTTGCCCTGTAAGCTTCTGTTTGCACGGTGCGGATTCTTCTTTTCAAAACATCCTGCCCATTGTGAGAATAAAATGGCTCCTGCGCTTATTCATCTTTATGCTCTGCTGTTTCCACGCAGCGGCACAGGACCTCCTCTACCTCGATGGTAGCGGTGCAACGCCGAATCTTACGATACAAAACGGTGCGAAGGTGTATGTGCAGGGCGGCTTCACCGCCAATGCCGGCAATACGCAGGCCGATATCAGCGGTGAACTTCATCTTACCGACGGCATAAGCTCCTCATCCTCCGCATTCAAGGATAATACGGCTGCCGGCTGTATCATGGCAGGCAGCATGGGAACGGTTTTCCTGGAAAGCAGCCAGCTCCAGAATGTGAGCGCCGCCAACACCGTTTTTTATGATCTGTATGTCAACAACAGCAGTGTAAATACGGACGGTGTGCGCATGCTCAGCGATATCAGTGTTGCACATCAGTTGACCTTTCAGGATGGGCTGATGTATGCCAATGCGAAAACCCTGCTGATCACCGCCACAGCAGCAAGTGCCGTTACGTTTGCCGCGCCGAATAACAGCCACTATACGCAAAGCTGGCTGGCTGCGCTGTATCCTTCCGGCAGCCTGCATCGTGAAGTGGTAAACAGCAATACCGTCTATGCCTTCCCGGTAGGCAATACCACGCAGGCACAACTGCTGGAGGTGACGCCGGTTGCTGTGTTGGGCATATCACGCATTAGCGCTTCCTGGGAAAATACGGTGACGGGAACTTCCCCAGTATCTATTGCCGAATGTGGCACCTCGTATATGCTGGTAAGCAGTGGCGGCGAATGGCATCTGCGGCCGGCCAACGGAGGTGTACCCGGCACAGGCAGTTTCTCCGGCGGACAAATGACGGTCAGCGGCTACAACCTGTCGGCTTTCCCGGGCCTGATCGACAACCAGTTTGCATTGCTTTCCCGGCCGGAGGGCAGCACTTCGGCTGCGGCCTGGACGATACCATCGCCATCCTGCACATCGCTGGCACCGTATAATGCCGCCGGCAGAACCGTTGCCTCCGACTATGCCACACGCATCAATCTAACAGCATGGAACGACAACCTGAGCCAGTTGGGCATGGGAACCACCAATATTCCGTTGCCGATCGAACTGCTCTCCCTGCTTGCATGGAATGCAGGACCGGTGAACGAGCTTTCGTGGATCACTGCGTCAGAAATCAATAGTGATCAGTTTGGCATTGAGCGAAGCAGTGACGGGAAAAGTTTTGAGTGGATTGGCACGGAAAAAGCCGCGGGCACCTCGTTTAAATCACTGCAATATTTCTACACGGATCATTCTCCGCTTTCCGGCCTGAACTATTACCGGCTGAAGATGATGGATAAGGATGCATCCTTCACCTATTCAAATGTAGCAATCGTTGACCGGCAACCGGAAAGCGTTGCCGGAGTTATCATCTATCCAAATCCGGGCACTGGTGACATCACCCTGCAGGTTACATCGCAACAGGATGAAACAGCGGAAGTCAGGCTGACCGATGCACTCGGCCGCCTGCTGAATACGATGACGGTTCACCTGCACAGCGGCATCAACCGGTTGGTGTTGCCAACGGCACAGCTGTCAGCGGCTGTGTATTATGTGCAGGTGATTGACGGCAGGGATGATGCTTCCGGCATTATTAAGTTTTTGAAAGCAGATTGAAAAGACTGCTTACTATCATTGTCTGCTAAGCAACTCCAATAAATTTACCGTCAAACCTTATTTTTTCAAACTCCCTTGTATATCTTTGCACCGCCATTTGGCAAACCCCCTTAGTTTTCCCGTAATGTCACGTCGAGTTGTTCATAAGTTGCTGTTGTCCATCGTGTTAGTGATTGGTTTTACTGCCAGCCTGTTGGCTGAAGCGCCTGCAGCACCTGCTTCAGCATCACATGAAGAAGCCACCGTTGCAACATCCGCAACGGAAGGCCATGAAGCAGCTGAAAGCGCTGCTGAAGAAGGTTTTAATCCGGGAAAGGTTATCATCGAGCATATCAGCGACAGCCATGAGTGGCATTTCTTCTCGTTTAAAAAATCAGACGGTTCAGCGTTCGATGCCGTAATTAATCTGCCGGTGCTGCTTTTTTCTCCTTCCAAAGGGCTGAGCCTGTTTTCATACGCCCGTTTTGAGCATGGCCATGCCGCATACAAAGGGTATAAATCAGAAGAAGGTGTTATCACCGCTACGGACGGCAGCCCGGTTTATGATCTTTCCTTCACCAGGAATGTGATACAGATGATGATCGGCGTTGGGCTGATGCTTTTGATTTTCCTCTCCGTAGCCCGTAATTTCAGGAAATATGGAACGAAAGCACCGAGGGGCCTGCACTCTGTGGTAGAGGTCTTGGTGATATTCATCCGCGATCAGGTGGCCAAACCGCTGTTAGGTGAAAAGGCCGGTAAGTACCTGCCCTACCTACTTACCTTATTCTTCTTTATCTGGATCAACAACCTGCTGGGACTTTTCCCCGGCGCTGCGAATGTAACCGGCAACATAGCCGTAACCATGACGCTGGCGGTATTCACGTTCATACTGATGATGGTTGGCTCGAGTCGCAATTACTGGTCACACATGGCTGCACCTCCCGGCGTTCCCGGTGCCGTGTTGCCTATCCTGGTGCCGATTGAATTCATCAGCAATCTTGTGGTGAAGCCTTTCGCATTAATGATCCGGTTGTTCGCGAATATGCTGGCCGGCCACCTCATAGTGCTGTCTTTCCTGATGCTGATCTTCATCTTTTCGGCCATGAGCATCTTTGCCGGCCTTGGTGCCTCGGTTTTCTCGGTGGCCTTCGCCATATTCATTTACCTGCTCGAATTGCTGGTGTGTGCCCTGCAGGCATACATCTTTACCATATTAACTGCCCTGTTCATCAGCGAAGCCATTGCTACCGGCGGGCACGATCACAAAGAATCTCATCATTAACATTTTTTTCAACTCAATTAAACTCAATTAACTATGATGCATTTACTGAGCATTCTCTTTTTAGCGCTTGACGGATACGCACAAATGGGTGCCGGTATCGGAGCAGGTCTTGCTGCCATCGGCGCAGGTATTGGTGTAGGTTTGATCGGTGCCAACGCGCTGCAATCCATTGCCCGTCAACCGGAAGCCACCAACGACATCCGTACCAATATGTTTATCACCGCCGCTTTGGTGGAAGGGGTAGCATTGTTCGGTATCGTTGTGTGCGTTCTGATCCTTTTCCTCTAAGCTATCCGTTTAAATCCGGCATCACCGGAAAGCAACATGGCATCAGGCACAACCTGTTGTTTGACCTGTTGACGCTTTCCTTCACCGCCCGGATTTATGGTTGCTTACCGGTTAAGCAAATTATTTCAGCACAAACAGAAACAGCATACACATGCAACTCTTACAACCTTCCCTGGGACTGATCTTCTGGACAGCAGTCATTTTCCTGCTCGTACTTTTCATCCTTAAAAAATATGCGTGGAAACCGATCCTGCAAGCTCTCGACGACCGTGAACACACGATAGATGATGCCTTGAAAACGGCGGAGCGTACCAAGCAGGAAATGCTCGGCATGAAAAGCGAACATGAAGCCATGCTGCAACAGGCAAAACAGGAACGTATTCAGATTCTGAAAGAGGCCAAGGAGGTGAAGGAGCAGATTATCGGCGAAGCAAGGGAAAAAGCGAAGGAGGAAGCCGCCAAAATCATGGAGGAAACCCGCCGCGACATTGAAAACCGCCGCAAAGAGGCCATCATTGATGTGAAGAATCAGATTGGCAATATGGTGGTGGATGTTGCAGAGAAAGTGCTGCGCCGCGAGCTGAGTAATAAGAGTGAACAGGAAGCCTATGTGAGCCGCCTTGCCAATGACTTAACTTCCCCACAGAATAATTAACCTGTCTATGCGTAACCCACGAGTAGCATTCCGATACGCCAAAGCCCTGGTTGATTATGCCCTGGAAGGTAATCAGCTCGACCTCGTAAAAAAGGATGTCGACCTGCTGCGTGCCACCTCCACTCCTGAATTGAATGCGACCATCTCGTCGCCGGTGATCAGCGGAGACCGGAAAGCAAAAGTTTTCTCCGCCGTATTCCACGGCAGGGTGAGCAAGATCACGGAAGATTTTTTCTACCTGTTGTTCAAGAAAAACCGTGAATTCGTTTTGCGGGATATCGGCGAAGCATTCGACAAGCAATACAATATCATTAAGGGTATCGTGGTGGTTAAACTCACCTCCGCCATTGAACTCAGCCCTGCACTGCATGATGATATATTCAACCGGGTTTCAGCATTGCCGAGGTTCCACGATAAGACACTGCAGTTGCATGTGAAGATCGACCCGGAAATCATCGGCGGATTCATCCTCGAGTTAAATGATAATAAGTTTGATGCGAGCATCCGCCACGACCTGCATTTCATCAAGCAGGAGTTCATCAGTAACCTTTACGAAATGAAGTATTAACGATAATAAATTTTAAAGCATTATGACAGACATCAGACCGGAAGAAATCTCCGCCATTCTTCGTGAACAACTGAGCGGTTTTAATACTTCCGCACAGCTGGAAGAAGTGGGTACTGTATTGCAGATCGGCGACGGTATTGCCCGCGTGTACGGACTTACCAACGTGCAGGCAGGTGAGTTGGTGCAGTTTGAAGAAGGTACCCGCGCCATTGTATTGAACCTGGAAGAAGACAATGTAGGTATCGTATTGATGGGAAGCGGTGAAACAATCAAAGAAGGCGATACGGTTCGCCGTACGGGAAAAATCGCTTCCATCGGTGTTGGTGAGGGGATGGTGGGCCGCGTGGTAAATACCCTGGGCGATCCGCTGGACGGCAAGGGACCTATTGAGGGCACGCTGTATGAAATGCCGATTGAAAGAAAAGCACCGGGCGTTTTGTTCCGGCAGCCGGTGAAGGAACCACTGCAGACAGGTTTGAAAGCTATTGACGCCATGATACCGATTGGCCGCGGACAGCGTGAGCTTATCATCGGCGACCGGCAGACCGGTAAAACGGCCATTGCTATTGATACCATTATCAATCAGCGTGAGTTTTATGACCGCGGAGAACCGGTGTACTGCATCTATGTAGGAATCGGGCAGAAGGCCTCCACCGTAGCCAACGTGGCGAAAGTGCTCGAAGAAAGAGGCGCACTCGCCTATACAGTAATCGTTGCCGCATCCGCTTCAGATCCTGCACCGTTGCAGTTCTATGCACCGTTTGCAGGCTGTTGTATCGGTGAATATTTCCGTGATACGGGCAGGGCTGCTTTGATTATCTACGACGATTTAAGTAAACAGGCTGTTGCCTACCGTGAAGTTTCGCTGTTGCTGCGCCGTCCGCCGGGCCGCGAAGCATATCCGGGCGATATCTTCTACCTGCATTCCCGTTTGCTGGAACGTGCCGCTAAGATTATTGAGTCGGATGACGTGGCAAAAGACATGAATGACCTGCCGGAATCAATCCGCTCCATGGTAAAAGGTGGTGGCTCACTTACGGCATTGCCGATTATTGAGACACAGGCCGGTGACGTTTCCGCCTATATTCCAACCAACGTAATCTCTATCACTGACGGACAGATCTTCCTCGAGTCGAACCTCTTCAACTCCGGTGTGCGGCCTGCCATCAACGTAGGTATTTCAGTAAGCCGTGTGGGTGGTAATGCACAGATTAAATCAATGAAAAAAATTGCCGGTACGCTGAAGCTGGATCAGGCGCAATACCGTGAGCTGGAAGCATTCTCCAAATTCGGAGGCGACCTGGATGCCGCCACCAAGGCGGTTATTGACAAAGGCGCCCGCAACGTGGAAGTGCTGAAGCAAAAGCAGTTCGCACCGATGTCTGTTGAAAAACAAATTGCCATCATCTACCTCGGAACACAAGGCCTGCTCGGCAATATTCCGGTGAAGCGTGTGAAAGAATTTGAAGAAGCCTTCCTCGCGCTGCTCGAATCACATCATAAAGAAGTGCTGGAGGATTTCCGCAAAGGAAACCTGAGCGATACCAGCATTGCCACCATCAAGAAGGCAGCGAAGGATGTGGAAGTGGCCTATATCGAAAACAAACCCGGTACCATAAAAGCAAAATAACCCGCGAAAGGAAATTCATTTTCCGGCAGTCAACCATTTAACAAATGTCAGGTCAGCTTAAAGAAGTCAGGAACCGGATCAAAAGCGTACAGAATACGCAGCAGATCACCAAAGCCATGAAGATGGTGAGTGCTGCCAAACTGCGTAAGGCAACGGACCGCATCATTCAGATGCGCCCCTATGCCAACAAGCTCCAGGAGCTGATGAGTAACATCGCCTCTGATCCGGGTGTGATGATTGCCATGGCACAGGAACGCGAGATCAAAAATGTTTTACTGGTGGTGGTGACATCGGATCGGGGGCTTGCAGGCGGATTTAATTCATCCACGATCAAGCTGGCACTGCAGACTATTCATGAAAAATATGCGGAGCAGGCAAAGGCCGGTCGCATAACGGTGCTGCCGGTAGGTAAAAAAGCCAATGATGCCTTTAAGAAACAGCCCTACAAGATCAATTCAGATTATGCCCTGATGTTTTCAACGCTCGACTTTGAACATGCATCGGCGGCCGCTGAGTGGCTCATGGCGGCGTTTAAAAACAATGAATATGATATGATTGAGATTGTCTATTCTCAATTCAAGAATGCCGCTACACAGATTTTCCAGGTGGAACGTTTTCTGCCGGTGGCAAAAGCAACAAAAGGAAAAGGTACATCATCGGTTAACTTCATATTTGAACCTGACCAGGAAGAACTGGTGAATGAACTGATCCCGAAAATCCTGAAGACACAATTCTTTAAAGTATTGCTCGACAGCAATGCCTCTGAACACGGTGCCCGTATGACGGCGATGGATAAGGCAACAGACAATGCAAAAGAGCTGTTGAAAGACCTTGGCATCAAATACAACCGCGCGCGGCAGGCTGCCATCACTACAGAGCTCACGGAAATTGTCAGTGGCGCCGCAGCATTAACCGGCAATTAGAAGTTATCACAAAATACCTGGAGTCATCCTGTCTCGATTGATCGGGATCAGTATCTCTTTCATTCATTGACAGATGCCGAAATAAATCCGGCATGACCGCATTGATTGCCTGTTTTGAGATAGCTTCTGATTTTCACCACTTCATTTCGGAAAGATCTGGTAACCGGTAATATCACGATACGGATGCAATTATTCCTCTACCGTAAGGCTGATCACTTTCAACTCCTTTCCTTTCTGAATCCGGATAGCATTACTGCCGCATTGCGGGCAAGCACTGCTGTATCCCTCAATTGCAAAAACCAACGCGCATTGCAGGCAAGCTGCTTCGCCCGGAATAATTTCAATATTCAATACCGCATGCTTTAGCAACGTATCCTCCCGTATCACTGAAAAGGCAAATGTCAGTGCATCTGTTTCAATGCCGCTTAATGCACCTATCTGCAGGTTCACAGCCGAAACAGTACCGTCATTCGCAGCCGGCGCTGCCTTTTCAGCAATGGAGAGAACAGAGTTTGCTATGGATAGTTCATGCATAAAAGCTTTGTAAATTTTGCAGGGAAGGAAACAGTTGATGCTTCCCCTGCGGGTATTGTGCATCAAGCATTAAACCACGGTAAAAAAATGACCTCAGCATAATTACGTAATTCAAATTAATCCGTGGACTTGCTTTCATTTTCTTCCTTTGGTGCGGCAGTCTTTGTTGCAGCACGTCTTTTCTTTTCCGCTGCATAAGCGGCACGGCTTTCAATGGCTTCATCAAACAAGGCATTCCATCCGTTATTGATGTTCTCCTCTTTCACAGCCCATTTTGCCGGCTGCCCGGTTTGATATATGGCACCTTCTTTCGGACAGGCACGCACACATTCTCCGCAATAGATGCAGACGGCCCTGTTAAAATGATAGGTTTGTTTTCCCTCCAGGTCCTGTGAAAATACGATTGCGCCCGGCGGACAAACCATTTCGCAGCGGCGGCACCAGATGCAGAGATTTTCATCAAAACCAATCATGCCACGGTAATCATCAGGAATAAATGTTTTCTCCGCAGGATACCTGGTGGTTACCGGCTTTCTGAAGATGTTCATCAATGATTTAAAAAATGTGTTCATTTACCAGGTTCTTTTCAATCATTCACGATGCTTGTCGGGCAGCAGGTCATCTTGCAGTGCATGACAGGCAGGGATCATAAGATGCGATGATGGCAGGTGCACTGCCGTATTCATTTCCATTGAGAGCTTCCACCATGGCTGCCACATTGGAAAATGTTGGTGCTTTTATTTTCAGTCTTTCCAGGAACTGTGTCTTATTTCCTTTAGCGTAATAAAAAAGTTCGCCGCGCGGTGCTTCAATCCGCACGACTGCTTCACCGTCAGGAAATGCTTTCGTCTCCGTTACCAGCGCCGATTCCGGCAAGCCACGGATGATGTTTTCGATGATACGTTTTGAAATGTATATTTCGCGAAGCCTTACAATATTCCTTGCATACGCATCGCCGGATGATTCCGTTACCATTTCAAATCCCACTTCTTTCCAGGGCAACAACGCTTCCGTTTCATTGCGCACATCCACACCCAGGCCGGCAGCGCGTGCGAAGGGGCCAACCACATTCAGCCGCAAGGCATCTGCCTTTGTGATGGCTCCTGCATTCTTGTTTTTCAGTGAGAATGTCCAGCTATTCGAATAGATATCCAACAGTTCATCCAGTTGCGGGAGGAAGTTATTCAGCCGCTTTAAGATGATTTGTGCCACCTCCGGTTTCAGGTCGCGGGAGACACCACCCACAATGGAAAAGTCATATTGAATGCGGTTGCCGCAAACTGCTTCAAGCAATTCCATGGCAAACTCACGGTACTGCATTGTCTTCATGAACAGTGCTTCGTAGCCTGAATTCTCCGCCACATGACTCAGGCACAGCAGGTGAGAGTGAATGCGATCGAGTTCGATCACCAGCATACGGAGATATTTTGCACGCTTCGGCACCTCGATCTTTACCAGTTGTTCGGCCACCTGTGCATAGGCCGTTGAATGGGAGATGGAACACAAGCCACACACTCTTCCTACCACAAAGCTTACCTGCCTGAATTTGAATTTCGAACAACAGGCTGCCTCTATTCCACGGTGTACATAAAACAGGTTTGCTTCCGTGGCAATGATCTTTTCATTCTCGGTAGTGAATTTAAAATGCAGGGGCTCCAGCAACGAAACATGTTGTGCACCCAATGGTATTTCATATTGCCTGCCCATAATTATTTTTTCTTTCTTAATGGTCCGCTTTCACTATCCGGTTCCAGCACAAATCCCTGCTGCACCTGCTCAATCCTTATATTCATAAGATCTGCCAGCTCTGATTCCGCTACCCATGCAGAGGCAACGATGTCACGGACTGTTGGAATCGTACTATCCGCTGGAATGATGACATAAAAAACAGTAATGTCGCATGGTAAAGCATAATCGCAGAAGAACCACTGCACTTCAAGCTGCCCGCCAAGATCCACGGCATTCATTACCATAAAATGATGCAGTTCCGGCTGGTAAAATGTCCGGATATCGGTCTTTACAGTGTCGAGTGTGGTTACAATTTTTTTCATGGCTTAAGCCGTTTGCATGATTTTTCCAGCCACCTTTCTCCTGTTAAGCTGCGCGCCATCCATGACCGGTTGATTCCGCAATCGCACAGATGATTCCATGGCTGTTGTTTTTTGCTCAAGAATGGCCAGCGCCTGCACCACGCCGTCAATAATCTGTTCAGGTCTTGTGCCGCAACCACATACATACACATCCACAGGAATGAACTGATCTACGCCGCCTTCGCAGTTATACATGCCTCTGAACACACCACCAGTGCAGGCACAGGCACCGCAACTGATCACCACTTTAGGTTCCGGCATCTGCGCGTAAATTTCCACCAGCCGCTCGCGCGACCGTTTGGTAACGGGCCCGGTCACCAGCAGTATATCCGACTGTTTGGGATTGCCGGTATTGATGACGCCAAACCGTTCTATATCGTATTTAGGCGCAAGGCATGCAAGAATTTCAATATCACAGCCATTGCATCCGCCGGCATTGTAGTGCAGGATCCATGGAGATTTTTTTCTGAAGGCAGCAAGTTTCATGGTATCACAACGAGGATTAAATTAATGAAAGCAATGGAGAAAGCCACTGCCAGCGAGAAGCGAAGCATCTGCCGGTAATTCACTCTTGCTGTTGAATTGTCTAATGCATTGAGGTAAAGGAAAACGAAACTAATCAGGGTGATTCCCAACCATACATTATTCGCCGCAAAAAGATAAACCAATGTATAGCAGAAGACAGTGTCAAGCCATTTGGCAGTAAACACCGATTCATAGAACAGCCCCGAAAATTCAATGTCAACACCGCCGGTGATTTCCTGGTGCGCTTCGGCTACATCAAAGGGAGATTTTTTCAGCTTAACAGGCAGAATCAATAACAGTGCGATAAAGGCAAGCGGCATTTTAAACAGCAGCGGTTCCGGGTAACTGTAAACGGATGCAGCAGTAAAACTTCCTGTCAGCATAAAAACGGTGACGGCTATCACAATCAGCACCGGTTCATATGCGAGTACACTGACTGCCATGCGGCTGGCACCGAGATGACTGAAGATAGATCGTGTGCTGAAGCCTGCCATAATCAGTAAGGCCGTTGACAAGAGGTGAAGGAATATCACCAGGATCAAATCACCACCGAGCAGGAGGATGGCCACAGCGATCCATAAAGAAATAAAATGCATGATACCCAGAAAAGCATGCGCGGAATGCACTATCATTTGTCTTTTACCTGCCAGCTTAAGAAAATCATAGAAGGGTTGCAACAACGGCGGGCCTACCCTCCGCTGCATGCGAGCCCTGATGATCCGTTCCAGTCCATTGATCAGTCCGCCGATCAGCGGTGCCAGTGCGATAAGAAAAAACCGGATCAATAGATCATTCATGACAATGCATTTTTACATCAGCGCAACAATGATGAGCACGACAAAAAACATTATACCGGTAACGGAAAAGAATGCCGAAGCCTTTTCGGTGGTAAAATAGAAGGATGAGAAGGAATAGTTTACATCTTCGCCACACATGTATTCCTTCACCCTGTCTGCATGACGGAACCGGACAAAAAATGCAGCGGCAACAGAGCCGGGCAACAGCAAAAAGGTCAGCAGCAGCGGCAGCAACGGTAAGGTAATGTTACCCAGCTGCAGGTTCCATCCATGAAAGACAGCCACAACCGGTTGCCCGGAAATTTGTGCTGATGCCGGTACCAATCCATGCATCATAATCAGTGGAAGGCATACTGCACTGATGATCGTCAGTAACAGCAGGAACCATGTGGTAGAGCTGTAGATAAATCCTGTATGTTCGATCCTTATTTTATCCTTTTCACCGCTGCGCGCAATCAACAAACCCATCACTTTAAAATAAAGCAATGACAATACAGCGCCGCCACTGGCCACTGCCACGATGATGACAGCACCGAATATGCCGCTGTTTAAAGCAAAATCACCCAGCGTTTCAATACTCAGCCATTTGCCCATGAAGGCGCCAAACGGCGGCAACAACAACGACATAAAACCGATGGTAATAACCAGTGCTGTGAACGGGCCTGATTCAGCCAGCTTGTCCATGTCTGAAGACTGCCTGATGTGAAATACTCTTTCCAGGATGCCTGCATTCAGGAACAACATACTCTTGGAGATACCGTGAAACATCATGAGTGTTAATGCGGCTATGATGGTAACCGGTGAACCGACGGCAGCCATCATCATCATCAAGGCAAGTAAGGCGATGGTGGAATGCGCCAGTATTCTTTTGAAGTTATCCTGCGAGAGCGCTTCAATGCCGGCTGCCACAAATACGAATGCTGTCAGTGCCATAACAACCATCGCAACCGGCGTGTCTCTTAATACCGGCGAAAGCCTGAGTAACATGAACGGTGCAATCTTTACCATGGTGCTGGAATGCAGCAAAGCACTTACGGGAGTAGGTGCCACCATGGCACCGAGCAACCATTTGCTGAAAGGCATCTGTGCGCCTTTCACCAGCGCCGCAACCGTTAAGAGGGCAACGGGCAGCATGATGTCATCGTCCGCAGCATGGGCCAGCAGATTGGTGAAGGTGACGGCACCTATCGCATTTCGGGTCATGAAAAAGACCGATGCCAGGATCGCCAGTCCTCCCACCTGATTCATCCACAAGGCCGTGTAAGCATTGGTGACGGACACCTCATCCTTTCTGAATCCGATAAACAGGAAAGACGCCAGCGTGGTGAGTTCAAAAAACAAAAAGAAATATTCGAGGTTATCGGCTGCAACAGCCAGGTTCATGACTGCAATAAACCAGCACATCACCGAGAGAAAAAATTTCTTTCTGAATGGACTGCAATGCTCTCCGGCAATATACCGGATTGAATACACCGCAATCACGCCACTGATAATATTGATCAGCAGAAACATAAAGATGCTCAGCCGGTCTATCATAAACTGATCAGCGTTTTCAGCAGGTAAAATACCGATGAGATAAAGCAGTGTGGCCAGCTGCAGTAAGCTCAGCAGCAACACCCACAGGCTCTTTCTGCGCAGGCCCATCCACCCGAAATACAGTAACAGCAGCACATCGGCGGCAGTCACCATTTGATCAAACAACGCAGGCACAGAGAAGAAATAAGGTTCCCGCACATTTAAAAACAGGTACACTGCAAAAAATGCAAGCAGTAATGAGGTGAACACAACAAGCATCGAGGTGAAGCGGAGCGGAAGGATCAACAACAAACCGCTGACAAGCAAAGGAATCAGGAACAGACTATTTAGAACCGTTTGCATAACAAAGTTCTGTTGATTCAAAGCGAGGCAATACTATTGCAGGAATGAAGGTTGATAAATGATGGAGGTCACCACGAAACATGACATATATCATGTGATTATGTTATCCGTATTCCTGCAGAAAAGTAAGTTGCTGAATTGCTGCAACCACTATTGCAATACAGGATTTGGTTTTGGGAGCAATAGTATGCAACGCCCGGCGGATTGTTGAGCTGATGCGGTTGACAGTATTGTATTGAAGCTGTCCTGATTACAAATTACAACTGCGTTAGGCGAAGACCAAAAGCAACAAGGGGTTTGTTTCTTTCCGATGAAAAGGAAATGAATACAAACCCCTTGCATTGCTTTGGCTGCAAGCAGGACTTTGTACAATTAAATGACAGGCATTGGCTTTACAGTCCCTGATAACTTATTCTCCCAATGCCGTTTTCAATTTGGCGAGGTCAAGCTTTGTGGCAAAGGCAATCTCATCCTGTTCAGTGGCAAAGCCATCTGCCTTGATGGTAATCAATGTCTGGCTGAGCGGAATCTGAATTTCACTCGAGCGGATTTTTTTACTGTTACCGGCATCATCATACACATCATCCGTTTCAGATTTCAGGATGGCCCGCTGCGTACCGATTCGGATACTTTTATAATCCTGCCCCATCATGCTGGGATTGCTGAGGTACATGTTCATGCTGGCCAGCAAAGGTGAATTGGCAAGAATCTGCACTTCTGCATTATTGTCACGGTTCGACGGATGTTTATACTTCTGCGAAATCGTTAACCCGCCGCCGATTATTCCCATAGCGCCGGTACTGATGTCAGCATCTCCATCTTTTTTCAGTCCATTAACATCTTCCGGCAACGACTTCGCAATATCCTTCGCTATCAAAGTATTGAGGTCGTTAATAGCATCCTGGAGGCTGAGTTGTGCCTGTTTGTAATCCTTTTGGGCAAGATAACCCTGTGCTTCTTTGATAAATGTTTCCGCCTGGCTCTGGCCAAACAAGTTAAAGCTCAACAGGCATGCGAAAAGAAAAATAACATTTGCTTTCATTTTGATTGTTGATTTTTAATGCATGAAAAGAAATACAATTTTTAGACCTGACTATTGCTGACATTATTCATTACTGGTGAGTAACATCATTAACAGACATTTGCGTCAATCAAAATTACCAAATCAAATTTCCTAATTTGAAAAAAAATTATGACCGTGCCGGATGCTTCAGGCAATGCCTCCATCAAAGTGCATCACCTGATTTCCTCATGGGTCACCCAAATTTACAGATCAAACAGTTTTAGCAGCTGCTGCTGTACCTTTTTATCGATATAAAGTCTTGAGCTCAAGGTATTTGACAGATTGAATTGCAAAATGGAAATCATAGAAAAAGAGGCAAATCAGCATACTTTAATCATGTGCCGGCTTGATTTCCTTTTCACCTGGATTTTCTGGTTTAGTCTTTTATTATATTTTTCAATCTACACCAGTTTGAAGAAATAATAAAACTGGCAAGGCATACATTAAATAAATGAATTTTAATAGACGATAATTTTTTTGCAAAAGCATCTATTGCTCGCATAGAATGTACGATTCAGAATAATTCATCAAAACCCGAAGCTGTTATTCAAGATATACTGTACCGGCGTCTTTGTTGGTTCACTGAATTTTAACAACACTAAGCACGACAGCAAAACACTTCCCCGGGCACTCGGGCAATACGAACGGCTTACTGAAAACAAAGCAAAAAATATTTTGGTTGACCGCGGATATCGCGGACCAAAAACCACTAATGAAACCAACATCTGCGTACCGAAGCCGGATAACAAACTAACGAAAACAAAACGCAGACGAAACGGAAGAATAGCTGCCATTGAACCGGTGATCGGCCATTTAAAAAGTGATTACCGAACGGGAAAGAATTTTTTGAAGGGTGTGATGCACGATGAAATAAATGTGCTGCCTGCTGCGGCAGCCATGAATTTTAAGCGAGTCATGAACCTCTGGCTTAAAGAGGCAACCAACAGCTGGCAATTCGCTTGTAATTTTAATGCAACTGTTTACCGGTTTCAGATTACCCGACAATTAAAATCCACTTTTTGAGGGTAAACTAAATAATTTTTATTGAGGCACAAGGCGATACAAATAGGGGTTTCAATTTCAACAACTACTTTGTGTCATTCAAATTCTTAAGAAACAGAATTGATTGTGTCATGCCATTACCGGAAGTCGCTTTCAGTACATAGCTACCGGAAGAGAGGCCGGTCAAATGCAGCACCGTCTTATTACCAAATTCACCTTTGAATTCCATGACATTTCTTCCGGTACCATCGCTGATGCCGATATGGTTAAAAACCTGATCGGTGACTATCGTAATATATTCACCTGCAGGATTAGGATAGATCTGAAAATAAAAGGCGCTTACCATTTCTGCACTCACCACATCAGAGTATTTGAAATTGCCATTGAAATCTGTTTGCTTCAGTCGGTAATAATTCATGCCGTCCGCCGGATGCACATCGTATGCAACATAAGAATGGGGTACCAGGCTGCTTCCTGCACCATCCACGGTGTCAATCGGATTGAAAGAAATTTCCCGGGTTGATTTCTCTACCGTGAAATAGTCATTGTTGAATTCTGAATCAGTTGACCAATCCAGGACGACAACATTTTTTACCATATGTGCAGTAAAATAAAGCAAGGAAACAGGAAGCACATTGGTCACATTCACCGTTGTTGAACTCTGGCATCCGTTTGCATCCATAACGGTAATTGTATAAGTGCCTATGGCAAGGCAGTCGAAGGTATTGTTTGACTGGAAGTTGACTCCATCAATGCTGTATTCATACCCGGGTGTGCCTCCGGAGCCGGTTGCAGTAATAGCTCCGTCTCCGCAACCCGAACTTATTGCTACTGCAGCAATGGACGGACCCGCTAATGCACCAACCGTAACGTTTGCAGTACTTATGCAACCATTTGCATCTTTTGCATTGATCACATAAACACCGGAGGCCAAACCGGTGAATACATTACTTGACTGATAAGCACCTCCGTCTTTGTTGTAAGTAATGGCTACTGTGCCTCCTGTGGCGGTAGCGGTAATGGTGCCATCATTCGCATAGCAGGTAGAAGGTGATGTAGTAGTTGTCAATACCGGACCTTCCAGGTTGGGAATAGTAACGGTAATTGTTTTAGTGCAGCCATTGTTATCTTTTACCCAAAGGGTATAGGTGCCGGCAGCAAGCGGAGTAAAGACAGTTCCTGCCTGATATGTTGAACCATCAAGGCTATAGCTTAGTGCACCGGTACCTCCAGTGGCCGTTGCGGTTAGTTTGCCATTGTTATTTCCACAAGTAGCCGCTATGATGTTGGCCGTTAAAGTGGAAGGCCCTTCAATGTTTGCTACATCTACCAGTTTCGTGGTGATGCAACCATTACCGTCTTTCACAGTAACCGTATAGATACCTGCTGCCACTCCATTAAAGATACCGGAACTCTGGAAGTTGACGCCGTCAATACTGTATTGCAATGGTGGTGTACCACCTGATCCGGTGCCGGTAATGGTACCATTCGCATTTCCGCACTTTGATGAGGTGGCCGACGTGCTGAGCGTCGGCGCATTTAAATTAGGGACATTAACTATAGTCGTATTCTGACAATCGTTGAGGTCCTTTATGGTAAGCGTATAGGCTCCGGCTGCAAGTCCTGAAAAGGTACCACTGCTTTGAAAAGTGGAACCGTCAATACTGAACTGATAAGGCGATGTGCCTCCGGATCCGGTTCCTACAATGGAGCCAGTGGCATTTCCGCAAGAAGCTGGAATGCCATAGGCAGTAAGCAGAGGCGATGAAGTGGCAGGCACCGAAACAGCAGAATTTGCAAAGCAGCCTCCAGGATCAACTACCCAAACAGTATAGGATCCGGAAGCGAGTCCGGTAAATACCGTACTGGTTTGATAGGTAGTTCCATTCAGACTGTATTGCAAGGTTCCGCTGCCACCACTGCCGTTTGCCGTGATGGTACCATTTATTAATCCGCAGGAAGTTCCAGTGGCAACCGCATTTACGGAAGGAGCAGAAAAAGCTGAAATGCTAATGATTGCTGCACCTAAACATCCAATGGCATCCTTAATTAATACTGTGTAAGTGCCCGCATTAAGTCCGGAGAACACGTTACTGCTTTGAAAAGCTCCATTGTTAAGATTGTAGGTTAGTGGCGCATTGCCTACCCCTGTTGCCGTGATCGTGCCATTAATCAATCCACACATCGCATCTGTCTTTACCAGCGTAACAGTTGGTCCGCCAATGCTTAAAACGTTAACAGTGATGGACGGCTTACAGTCGCCTTCATCATCTTTGATAGTAATGGTATAGGTTCCGGGAGCAAGACCGGAGAATGTGCCGCTTGATTGATAAGGACCACCATTTAGACTGTATTTATAAGGAGGTTCTCCACCGCTTCCTGAAGCTACAATAATACCGGTGCTGCTGCCACAAACGGAATTCGTCACTGTTGCAGTCAATCCCGGAGCAACGTCAACACTTATAGTAATTTCTATGGTGGTTGTACAACCATTGGCATCCTTAATAGTAACGCTGTAGGTTCCGGCGGTATCAATGTCCCAGTTATTTGTATTACTGAATGGTCCACCTTCAAAACTAAATTGATAGGGACCTGTTCCACCGGTTCCTGAAACCTTTATTTCGCCGGGATCGCCAGAGCCATCGCAAGGAATATTATCGGCTTTGATAATTGTGATCGAAGGCGGCGGACCGGAACCTACATTGATAATAGTAACACTGGTTGTGCCGGTGCAACCTGCGGCATCCTTTATTGTTACAGTATAAGTTCCCGGTGCAAGAGCAGAAATGACATTGCTACTTTGAAAATTTACACCGTCAATGCTATAGGTATAGGGCGGTGTGCCACCTGAACCGGTAGCGGTAATAATTCCATTGCTGCTTGTGCAGTTGGCATTGGTTACCGCAGCCGTTATAGTTGGAGAAAAAATAATCGAAACGGTCACTGTTGCATTGGCTGAACAACCATTGGCATCCTGCACGGTAACCGTATAAATGCCGGCGGCCAGTCCGGTAAATATATTACTGCTTTGAAAAGTAGAACCGTCAATACTGTATTGCAATAATCCAACACCTCCTGCCGCTATTGCTGTCACAATGCCATCGCTTCCGCTACACGGTGTGGCAATGGAACTGGCTGTAAGTGATAAGCCTGATGCATTTGTCATAATTACCGTAATCGTGCTGATACATCCATTGGCATCTTTAACCGTAAGTGTATACGTGCCTGTTGAAAGTCCGGAGAAGATGCTGCTCACCTGATAAGTGCCATTATTCAAACTGTACTGTAATAAGCCGGTGCCGCCCGTTCCGTTTGCGGTAATAATACCATTGTTTGCGCCGCAGGCAGCAGGCGTCACCATTGCTGAAACAGACGGTCCTGATGTATTGGTCACCGCCACAATAGTTGCACCGATACAACCCAAAGCATCTTTTACCAATATGGTATAACTGCCTGGAGCAAGCCCGCTGAACAAGCCACTTGCCTGGAAGGTAAAGCCATTGATGCTGAATGTTAAAGGTGCAGTACCGCCGGAACCTGTAGCGGTAACCGAGCCATTACTGGTATTGCAGGTAGCAGAAACGGTAGTGGCAGTTACGGTAGGTGCATTGGAATTGCCGACAGTAGTACTAAATGTACTTGTGCACCCGTTCGCATCTTTAACAGTTACCGTATAAGATCCTGCAGTAAGTCCGCCAAAAAAACCACTGCTTTGAAAAGTAACACCGTTGATGCTGTATTGAAGCGGTGCTGTTCCGCTTAAGCCGGTAGCGGTGATAGTACCATTGCTGTTTCCACATGCCGCTGCTGTGGTGGTAGCGGTTACTGTTGGTCCGGCAGAATTGGCAATTGTTACTGCATAGGAACCGATGCAACCATTGGCATCCATCACGGTAACAGTATAAGATCCGGCAGCCAATCCGGTAAAGACATTGCTGACCTGGAAATTATTTCCATCAATACTGTATTGAAGAGGTGCTGTTCCGCCCGTTGCAAAGGCGGTTATTTTGCCATTGTTGCTGTTACAGTACGTAGCGGCCGGAGTGGCAGTAAGGACAGGACCGCCGGTATTGCTAATCAAAACAATAACTTCATTAAGGCAACCTGTTGCATCTTTTACCGTCAGGGTGTATGTACCTGCATTGAGTCCGGTGAAGAAATTATTGAGCTGAAAGGTCGAACCGTCTATGCTGTATTCGAGGGGAGGTGCACCACCGCTACCGTTAGCAGTAATGGTTCCGTTATTACTGCTGCACAAGGCATCTGTTTTGGTAAATGACAGTGAAGGCCCGTTTGAATTGATAATGGTTATTGTGTCTGTTGTACTGCAGCCACCGGCATCTTTTATAGTGACGGTGTACACACCAGCACCCAAATTGGTAAAAGAACCACTGACCTGGAATAGTACGCCATCAATACTAAAGGTATATGGTAAAGAGCCGCCAGCCCCGGACGCAGAAATGGTTCCGGTATTGCTTCCACATAAGGTGTTGGTGCTGTTCAAAGTAAGTGCGGGACCGGGTAAAAAGAAATCAGCGGTGGTAGAGGTACCGCTGCATGTTTGATTGATGAATGCAATGATCGTGTAGGTAACGCCTGGTGTCAGTCCGGTAAAAGTACCGGTAGAATTCGTAGCTACAAGAGTGCTTCCTGTATACAGGTAGTAATTTATTACAGAGCCTGACGGTGGTGCCGGACTCAGCGTTGTGGATACAGATGCAGTTGCGCAGTTTGGTGAAGGTGTTATCGTATAGGAAGTGTTTGCACATCCGTATGCCGTTACATCAAACGAGGCAACAAATCCATCCCCGCTGGCATAGAGCAGGGTATTCGCTTCATCATATGCCAGATCATAGACTGATTTTGTTGTGTAGCCGGTAATAGTAATGTCAGGTTTAGCAGCATCATCAAAAGCAGCGCCGTTAAAGTGGTATACTTTAATGGTTCCATTGACTGAGCCCACAAATACATTGTTACATTCATCGGCAATGATTCCGCCACTCCACAAAGCAGTATTCGCCGCTATTGTCAGTGATGCTCCTACCCCTGCGCCGGTTGCTTTGTTAATGGCTTTAAGATTTTTCCCATCCCAGTAAAACAAGTAGGAAGAATTGATGGCGAAAACATTGCAGGAATTTTCAATGATGCCACCCGTCATGTAGGGCCGGTTGGCAATTTCCTGTATTACAGTAAAGCCTGAGTTAACACTCCATGAAACCGTTGCGCCACTATAAGGCGACGTGTTTTTATAGATCATATTGCACAAGGAAGGCGTACCTATCAGGGAACCATAAATCGTGTACATGTCATTGGTAACCGGGTCAATGATGATGTCAGCGATATCCTGCGCCCATCCTGAGGAAGTGCTGTAGGCTATATTGGTTACATTCAAAGATGACAGCACTGTGGAGGGCGGAGAACAGATTCCGAAATTGATATTGGAATTGGTACCGCCGCCGGCAATCAGGATTTTAGGTACTCCGCTGTTACAACTCCAGTACATCTTCCAGTCTTCCCTGAAATTTACATTAGTAGCCGTGATGTAGTTGTCGTACAGTCCCGCGGTATTAATTCTGACAATCGCAAATCCTGTTGCGTAATTAAACCCTTGCCCGAGGTAGATGCTGCCCGTATTTTTCTCCACCACCCATCCGCCGTAATAGGTGCCAAACGTCCAGTAGGGAATCGAAAGTGATCCGTTAAATGTCCATTGCCAGGCACCGGAAGCATTGTATTTAGCCAGTTGATAAACATTACCGTCACCTCCGCCGGTGACATAAATATTTCCCGCATAATCAAAATCCACGTCTTTTGCTTTGCCGGCATTGGTGCCGGTAAGGTTAGTGGCGGCGCTGATGAAAGGATCAATGATGAGCGTGCGATGCCTGTCATAATCAGCAGGTGCAGTAAAACGAAGCACATTGTTTTCCAGTCTGGAAGACAGCATCACCCGGCTCCCGGCATCCTCGGCATAATAGGTAACAGGTGCAGTCTCATTAATCTTTCCAATGCCTGTCTTCACGGTTACACCGCCATTCTGATCTTGCCTTACACTCACAACATCACCGCCATATTCCAGTTGTAACACACTGAGATCGGCACCCGGCCTTACTACAATTTTGTATTCAAATCCTCTTTTGCTGCTTGCCGTAAAACTGTACTCAATATCAATTCCGGGATATAATTCTTTGTAGGTAATCTTCTTATACGACAGCGCTTTTTCAGGAAGCCTGCCGTAGGTGAAATAGCCGGTGCCCGGTGCTGACGCCACAATTTCAGGATGAGGATTTGCATTGAGCCAACGCATGGTAACCGTTCTTTCCTTAACCACGCCTGAAAGCATAATCTCCTCTTCAGAAAATCCTTTGCGCTCCATCTCCTCCCTTGCCTCTTCCGATGGTTGTTTAACGGTTCGTTGTAAATAGATCAGCCCCCGCGGCGTAAAAAGAACCGGCATGTCAAAACCTTCATATCCGTATATGATCTGCTGCATGCCTGCAATGCCGGAAAGGGTATCGCCATATTGCCCGACATTGCGGATAAAAACTGCTGCTGTAGAGGACAGGTTTGTGCCTGCCGCAATATTTTCACCGTTAATAAACTGCGTATTGACAGCCTTTGAAGTAACACGTGAGGTTAGTTCCTGAGCAGTTACCTGTAGTATAGAAATCGTCAGCCATATGATTACGCCCACGACAATTCTTGTCGCACTAAGGTCAGCCGCTTTCCGGTAGTTAGATTTGCCCGGGTAAAAAATAATCATGGCTAAGGTGGCATTAACGCTTTGGCTGAAAAGGCGAATTGTAGTTCTACTGCCATAAATCTCAATATGTTTCACTAAGCAGGCAAAAAATGTCTGCTCAAACGGGCAAAAGAAGGCTTGAAACCGTCATCAACATGTTTAAGAAGAATACGATACATAAACACTTTGTCTTTGTGCCTTTGTCAAATAGAGATATGCTGCCATCTTTATTGTATGATTGCAGAATGCAAGAGAAAGGCAGCAACGGTTATTTCAATACAGCAAACTATCCGCATTCTTTTCTACTTGCTGCTTGTTACTTTTCCGTATTCATGCGTTATTATTACCGGAATATCTGCCCATGAAAAAAAGATACTTGCTCTTCCTGTTATTGGTTTTGCCTGTGCAGGTCATCTTCGCACAGGAAGAACCACAGGGAAGGTTAGGCATTAATCCTCCGTCGGTGCAGTGGTACCAGTTGCAATCCCCCACCGGACGGATCATTTTCCCGGAAAGCTTAGATACGATGGCTTTTCACACAGCAAGTATCATGAACTATGTGCGTCAGCACGATGAAAGTATTTCCGGCACCGGCCATACAAAAGAAGTGGCTGCTATTCTGCAACACCTCTCCACCCTGCCAGGCGGATTCAGCACACCGGCGCCGTGGCGCAACGAATATTATCTTACACCACCGCAAAATTCCTTTTTGGGGCCGGTAGTATGGAGTGATGCGCTTATTGCCCATGAATACCGGCATACGCAGCAGTTTTCTGAAGCCAATGAAGGATTTACCCTTCCCTACAAAATATTGATGGGGCAAACAGGATGGCTGCTGAATACCCTTTTTACACAACCACTCTGGTTTCGCGAAGGCGATGCCGTCGTTAATGAAACACTGCTGACGAAAGGCGGCCGCGGCAGGCTTCCGTCATTCAATATGGAATACCGCGCGTTAATCCTATCCGGAAAACATTATCGCTATGATGTGGGAACATGGTCGTCGTACAAGGACTACATTCCCAATCCTTACCGTATCGGTTACTACATGGTTTCGAATGCCCGCGCACACTTCGGTGATGAAACCTGGAGAAAAGTGCTGGATGATATTTACAACAAAAAGGGATTCTTTTATCCGTTTGGAAGAAGCCTCCAACAGGTTACAGGATGGACGCCCCGGAAATTATATGCGGCAACACTGCATGACCTCGACAGCGTTTTCAAGTCAACCGATCAATCAATCGGGTTAACCGTTTCCTCCACCATTACCCCTGTTCCATCCGGCATATATACCAATTACCGTTTCCCGCATTACTTACAGGATGGATCAGTACTCGTATTGAAAAATGCGTTTAATGAAATCAACACGTACTACCGGCTGCTCCCGGATGGTGGTGAAGAAAAATTATTTTCACCCGGCATCTATACCGATGACCATCTGACGACCACCGTCACCGGCCACCTGATGACATGGGCCGAATCATCCTTTGATGCGCGCTGGTTCAACCGCGATTACTCCGTGATTATGTTGTATGATTTTGCTACCGGAAAGAAGCAGCAGTTATCCGGTCATTCCCGTTATTTCTCACCTGCACCATCCAACGACGGGAAGAAGGTGGTTGCCGTTTCAATAGACCTTACTGGAAAATTCAACATCGTCCTGCTTGATGCAGCGTCAGGAAAAGAATTGCGGCGCTTTGACAATCCTGAAAACATTAATTTTTCACAACCACGCTTCACCGATAATGACCGGCAGATTGTAGCACTTGCTCTGACAAAATATGGGAATGCCATCATCGCCATGGATGTTGAATCAGGTGCATCCAGTCAATTACTCGAATATACCGATGTTCCTGTCAGCCGCCCATTCCCATCAGGCGATTATGTTTATTATTCCGGTGGCTATTCAGGCATTGATAATATCTACGCCATTCAGCTTTCCACCCGTCAGATTTTCCAGGTTACGACTGTACGGTTTGGTGCGATGGAGCCAGCGGTTTCAGCAGACGGAAAAAAACTTTTATACAGCGAATATTCGGCCGATGGCCGGCGGATTCATGAAATGGCACTGCAACCGGAACAGTGGAAACCTGTTACCCGACCGGTTTCATCCGATATTCAGTTTCATGTACCATTGATGCAGTCACAAGGTTTCGACCTTTCCGAAGCACTGAAGGATACAACTTATGCTGTAAAAAAATACCATGCACTCACGGACGGCTTGTTTAATTTTTACGGCTGGTTTCCGATTCCCAATGTGCCGGAGTATGGCGCCGAATTCTATACACAAAACATCATGAGTACCCTCAGGGGCACCGTGGGCATACTTTACAACACCAATGAACAAAACCTGCATTCCTACCTGCGTTTCACGTATGCTGCTTTTTACCCGCTGCTTGACGCACAGTATGAATACGGGTTAAACAGGAATGGAAAAATTATTGATTCCGTTTCCCTGGCAGTGCAGAAAATCCGGTGGACGGAAAATGTGGTGTCCGGTGGCATAACATTGCCATTCAGGCTTACGCGGGGAACTTACCGCACACAGTTGAATATTTCCGGCTGGTATCATTACTATGACATACAAGCCGCAGACAGTACCGGCGACCCGGCTTTAAACGGCCATACATTCTTTCATGCGGCAGAACCCGCAGTTACGTTCAGCCGGTTGCAGATACAGGCAAGGCAACAGGTAAAGCCAAGGTGGGGCCAGCAAGTCAACTTTTCTTATCTGAAATCATTCAACGCTGAACCGGAGAGAATGCTGGTGGTTGCACAATTGTATTTCCCCGGAATGTTCAAGACACATTCTTTCAATATAAATCTAAACTATAAATCAGAAAAAGTAATCGGCACCTATCGGTTTCAGGACAAGTATATCATGCCAAGAGGTTACCAGTCCACTCCTTTTGAAACGCAATACGGCATATATGGCAACTATGAATTTCCACTCTGGTATCCTGACATAGCGATCAGTCCGGTTGCCCTGCTGCAAAGGATCAGGTTGAATATCTTTTGCGACTATTCCATCGGAAAAGTGGAAGGCATCAGCAACACGCTTTCCTCCACGGGTGCTGAATTATTCATTGATCTGCGGTTGTTTCGGCTCTTCAATATGTCGGCGGGATTCCGGTACAGCTATGCCTTCAATCAGTCGATTCAGCAAACCTCACCGGTACAATTCCTCGTGACACGCTTCGAACTGGCCAACTGACCCCTGGTAAGAAGTGCGGCTATATTGTTTTGAACGGATTAGGAATGATTTCCATATTCTCTCTATTTTACCTCGCCACAACAGTAAAAACTGCTATGAAAAAGTATTTGATTGCACTGAACATTTTATTTTTCGCGACAGGTAGTTCCTTCTCACAGTCAAATGAAGTAGGTGCCGGCATCAGCCTTCTTTTTGACGGTAATGCCGGTAGCTACGTTGATTTAGGAGATGTGTACAACACCGTCACTTTTCCATTTTTATTCGAGGCCTGGATAAAACCGGCAGACTATACTTCGGGTGCGATTATCTCCACCGACAACGATGCAAATGCCGAAAACGGAATAAGAATTATGCTGAATACGTCGGGCAATCTGCAGTTGGAATTTGGCAACGGACTTGGAAACGGATCAGCATTTAAAAGAGGTTATATTACGATTGCATCCATTCCACTTGACAGCTGGACGCATATTGCCGTTTCCTGCAAGTCGGTGACCGATGTAACGATTTATATCAATGGCCTTTCACAATCATTTATCGCAACGGACGGCACATCCTCTTCGGTTACCATCAGTCATTCTGCCGCAAGGGCCACTATTGGAAAAATTGTATCACCGTCCGGCACTGTTTCCTATAAAGGGGAAATGGATGAGATCCGGCTCTGGAAGAAATCACGTTCACAGTTTCAGATCCGTAACAATGTGTGCGTGAAGTATGTCACACCTTCAACAGATATGCTTGGCTACTGGACGGCAGATGAATCATACAGCAGCAATATACTGGCCGATAAAGCTGCCGCACCGGAGGATGGTATCATCAACGGGAATGTGACAAGGGTGACTTCCGGCGCTGCTTTGGGCAATGAGGCAAAGATTAAATTCACAAACAATTGGTTTGAAGTAAAAGTCACGTTGCTATCTCCTTCCGGTGACAAAATGCTCACACAGGACATCACCGGCGAAGGCATTTTCGTTTACAGGATTGATGCACCACCTGTTGTGGCCAGCGGACTGGGTAATCATCCTGCCTATTACTACGGCGTCTATTGTGTAAAAGGTAACGGGCCTGCAGGATACAATGTGCGGTATAAATATTCAGGCAACAATGGAGTAACCGTTCCATCGAATGAGCTGCAGATCCGGTTTATGGGAAGAAAAGATGATACCGATTCCCCCTGGAATGATCTGGATGGCATCATTGATACTGCCACCAACTGGATCACCAAACACGATGGCAACAGCCTGCGGGGAGAGTATACTTTTGATATTCCCAATCCGGAAAAAACGGCAGGTAAATCATTGAAGTCGCACAATACCGGTCTTTCACTTTTCCCCAATCCGGCTGCGCAACAAATACAGCTTGAGCTATCCGGTGCCCTATCGACAATAAAATCGGTAAGCATATGGAATGCAGCAGGAAAAATGGTAAGTGAAATCAATCATCCGCAATTACCTTCTCTTTCCATCAACGTAAGCGGTTATGACAATGGAACGTACTTTGTGAATGTGATCACCACTACCGGCAAGGTAACCGGTAAGTTTACCGTGCAGCATTAGAATTTTACTGACGCACTAAAACTACAGCAACCCATTCTTCAGCTACCATACATTAATGCGCGGAAGTAATTGCTTAAAAACCTGTTTTCCGGATCCGCCTGTTCCCGGCTTTTTTTGAATTGTTCCCACTTATCACCAAAGGCTTTTTCCACCTGCGATTTCGTAAGCACTTTTGTTTGATTGAACGTGCATTTGCCGCCATGTTGTACGGCAAACTCATTGTAAGCATGGCAGAATTCATCCCAGTCTTTCATCAACTGCTGATCGGTAGTAACAGGCCGCAATGGATCGAGCGTCATGCGTTCTTCATCAAAGGAAGGTGAGAGCAACGCCTTCTTCTCCACCCTGATCCTGTAACAGGCCATGAGTCCTTTCTCATCAAACCGCGGATGTTCCTTTTTATAGTTCCTGAGGAATTGTATAAATGCCGGCAACACCACCGTGGGAAAAGTGGCAGTTGGATAAGCCCAGAAATGAAAATCCCAGCGCCATTTGTATTTGTATGAGTAATCAATGGGCTTCAGGTTTTTAAAGGTCCTCCTGCCTCTGCGGAATGAAATCTTCATGAATCCAAACCCGGCCATGGCCACCTTACGCACATTCACCGACCACCAGTTGGTTTCCACCGCACCCATGATCGGATTGAAATACTTGAATACATTCTGATCAAGCTTGTTGTAGATATTTTCAATGTATCCCGGCACTTCCTGTTTTGTGCTGAAGTTGCGGGTCTCAAAGATGAACTTGCCATTCGTGGCATTGACTAATCCAAAGATGCCATCATTCTCAGCAAGCGTTTTGCGGTAGGCAGCCTCCCAGTTCTTATCATGCACATTGCTGCTGACGTAATTCTGTATCACGAGCTTCATTGGCAGCACGTCGAGCGTAACTTCGTAGATGATGCAAAATAAACCGTGGCCTGAAGTCATTACTTCCCATCCTGCATCACCGCGCTGCATGCTGCGGTTATTGCCTGCTGCATCAATAAAACGTATGCCTTTGATCATACCCGTTGCAATACCGGAACTCTGCCCGATTGCGGCATCCTTTAAGCAGCAACATGCTACGCTGCCAATAGTAGCATTCCCGATCTCCGGCGTAAAGGGCAACTGCAGTTTCCTTTCTGCAAGAAACCGGTGAATCTCATACAACTGCCGGCCTGCACCTACGGTAATTTCATTGCCTGACGGCTCAGGCAGCTGGAGAAACTTTTTCATGTAGACAGCAGTGCCGCCATTCACCACATTACAGCCGCTGTTGGAATGGCCGGAACCGATTGCCACCACGGGGGAAGGGAATTTTTCCTTGTTACGGATTATTTCCTGGATGTCTTCTGCACTTTCAGGGATGGCATATACGGCAGGCGTGCTTTTATATTGCCGCGACCAATTGGTAAATTCAATTTGCCTGGTTTCCATGGGAACGGATTAGTGACTGACAAGATATAGAATTTTACGCATGTTTCAATCAGGGAAACGCGGCTCATCAGCGAATGAAGCGGTACTGTTCGTTTATAAGCTGTAATGCGCATGATTACTATTTTCTTTCCGACGGCCTCCTGTTTACCGGCGAAAAAATCAGCCGCAGTGTTGAATCATTGGAAAAATAGGATATCAGCCAATCCACAAATACAAAAATTTTATTCTTCATGCCCATGAGCAACAAGAGGTGCAGGCCCATCCATACAAACCAGGCAAAGAAACCCTGGAAGCGGATGAAGGAAAGATCTACCACGGCTTTGTGCTTTCCGATTGTTGCCATAGAGCCCTTGTCCTTATACTCAAATGCAACCATGGGTTTGCTGAGCAGCATATTCCTGAAATTTTTCGACAACAATTTGGCCTGGCCGATGGCCACATTCGCTACCTGTGGATGAGCCTGCGGATATTTTTCAGTGATCATGTATGCGATGTCGCCAATCGCATAAATATTACGGAATCCGTCAACGAGGTTGAACCTGTTCACCTTCAATCGGTTTCCCCGCATGACAACAGCCGGTGGAATGCCTTCAATCACATTGCCGCGGATACCGGCTGCCCAGATCACCGTGTTGGAAGCAATACTGTTGCCGTCTTCCAGCAATACATGCTTTCCATCATAGTCTTTCACCCTGGCGTTAATCATCACCTGCACTCCCAGCGCTTCGAGATACTCCTTTGATTTGGCAGATGATTGCTCACTCATGGTACCGAGTGTCTTACCGGAACCTTCCAGCAGTATCACATTCATCTTGCTGAAATCCAGTTCAGGGTAGTCACGCGGAAAAACATGGCGCTTCATCTCGGCAAATGCGCCTGCCAGTTCAACACCTGTTGGTCCTCCTCCCACAATTACCACATTCATTAATCCCTGCCGCTCCGTTTCATCCCTTGACAGCGCATCTTCAAAATTATGTAATACATGCTGACGGATATTGATGGCTTCCGTGGTGGATTTCATTGGATAGGTCCAGGCCTCGAGGTTCTTGTTACCAAAAAAATTAGTGGTTACGCCCGTTGCCATCACTAGAAAATCGTAGCGGAACTCACCAAAGGTGGTGAGGATAACATTTGTTTCCGGCAACACTTTTAATACCTCAGCATAACGGATACGCACATTTTTTGAATGATGAAAGATGCCTCTTAAAGGAAATGAAATGCTGGAGGGCTCAAGGCCGGCAGTGGCAACCTGGTAAAACAACGGCTGAAACTGGTGGTGATTCAGCTTATCAATCAAAAGAATTTCGAATGATGTGTTGTTTAGGCATTCGGCCAGCTTCAGTCCGCCAAAACCACCACCGATGATAATGATACGTTTCATTTGATGCAATGAAATGCAGGCCGCACCACGAAGCACAACCCATGAAAATAAAAATGAAAGGGTAAAAGTAGTTCCGGCAAATCACAGCTCGGTGAAAAATGGTTTGCAAACATTGTCTTCAACGGTTCCGCCCGCATTTTAAAATTTGATGGTATATGCCGGACTGTAAACATATTCAAATGGATGATGCCTGTTCTAAAAATGGAAACTGCCGAAAATTCATAAGGCTCAATCTTACCTTGAAAATGATTCCATACCGACTCTCATCCTGCATTAACAACCATACTGTATTGTTGTTTACGGATAGTCTCATTTATTGCAAAGCCAGAAATCCTTTCAATAAATGATAATCAGTGGTTATTGGATATTGAATATTGATTATTGGTTATTGGATATTGAATATTGGTTATTGGATATTGGATATTGGATATTGGATATTGGATATTGGATATTGGATATTGAATATTGAATATTGAATATTGGATATTGGATATTGGATATTGAATATTGAATATTGAACTTTAAATTTTCAACACTCAATATAGGATACTGAATATTCAACGCTCAATATTCAACACTCAATATCCGATACTCAATATTTAACACTCAATATTTAACACTCAATATCCAACACTCAATATTCAACACTCAATATCCAACACTCACTACTCACTATTCACCTTAAAACTTATACCCCACCAACAAGTACAATGTACTGAAAGCACTCTTCACATCGGAGTAACCTGACATGCCATTGGAGAACTCTAGTTGTACCTCACCGGAGATTGCCTTCCATTGCAAACCCGCTCCGAACAACAACCCTTGTTCATAATTGCGGAAGTACTGCAGGAAGTTGCTGGTGATGCCGGCAGTGTCTGTTTCAAGGTTTTCTGATTTTATCGCGATGCTGTTGGTGATACCCGCAGCAAGGAATGGCTGAACGACAGACCTGGTAAACCGGTATCTTGCCATTGTTCCCAGCTTAACATAGATAAGATCCATTTGCACAGGCCGTTGTTCTTTGAATGGTGTTGTTCCCGAAACGCCTGTTGAATTAAAATTGCGGATCAGTACTTCATTATAAATCCCCCAGCTGTTGTCAGTGCGGGGCAACACCGCATTAAAGGACAGCCCGGACGCATACCCAAGACTGTTGTCAAACTGTGAATTACCAACATACGTATTGCCTGAACTTTTAAACTTCAATCCGGAATAGTTGATACCAAGATGTGCGCGTACTTCCAGCTTCCAGGGTTCCTTTTCTTCCGTATAACCTTTCCTCGAACCCTTGCAATGATTGTATTCGATCACCAGCTTCATGATATCGTTCTTTGAATAGGACAGCGGCCTGGAAACAATTCCCGTGGCAACGGCCGGACAATCCGCCATCAGGTTGGTAAGCTGTTCTTTGTAAATCTGGTTGGCCATGATGGCGCGCCTGGTAATCTCGTTGCGGTAGTCTGCCACCACTCTTTCATCCAGGTAATACTTTTTATATTTCAGCTCTGCTATCACGCCGCCATCTTTCTGAATGAACAGATGCAAACGGTCATTCATATCGCGGGCATAATAGAGGCTGATTTTACCCATTACGATGGAACGGATAAACATGTAAACACGCATCGTATCCGGAAACGGGTTATAATCCAGCTGATCGTCAAGTAAGGAAGAAGGATCAATATCGCCCACAAAACTGAAATACCAGTCGCCATCTTTGATGCGAAAAGAATGAATGAGGAGCGGAGAATATGCGTGTACCCTTTCCGCTGCCGACTTCTTAAATAAAACCTTCACCGGCGCTTTCACCCAGTTCTCTTCACCAATCAATCCCTGTAGTGTATCACCGTTGTTGAGCAATACATAGCCGGGCACAAATTTCTGGGCAATGGCATCAGGTGACAGCAAAAACATCATGCATGTGAAAAAGGCAATGCGCAGTAATACCTGCCGTGCTGTGACAACTGCGGGCCATCCATTTGACCTGGAAGGTGTCGCCACGCATACGGAATTGTCCGCTGCCGGATAATGAATCAGTCGGATAGTCATGATAAGAATATATATCGCAAAATAAAAAATATCCCCGACAGTGAATGCAGTTCACTTTTGCCCGTATAATTTTCCCGGCACAAGTTCTATTTCAGCGGCAAACAGCATCGTGCGGTCATTGTCAAGCTGATTCCATTTTAACAACGACTGCACCTGCGGCTGTAAAACTCCTTCAAATGACAACATATTATTGGTGATGATCTTAAAGGGTGCTGAAAAATCAAACTGCCCCGCAGACAGCAACAAAGTATACTTCGTAACATTCCTGGTAAGCACTTCTATTGTATTGCCGGTTGCCGTCACATCAATAATTGCTGCTAAGCTGTCGCGCCGGAATGCCGGCACATACTGCCCGCCAGTTATCACTTCATTATAATCGATCAGTGAAAGTGCATTACTTGGCGATTTGCCAATGCCATTGATCAGCACCCAATGATTCCTGTTAAAAATGGCTGCACTCTCCGTTTGCCATACCAGGTGTTTGGGATAAGGATTGCGCGGATGGTATGAAATAAAATGATTGATGGTGTCAGCATATTGCGGTATCCAGCGGAGCGTGTGATCACAACTGTCAATCATCATAAAGGAAGCAGCATTGTTCAACTGAAGAATTGCATTGACATAGGGAAGCACAACGGATGGCGGAAAGGTCTGATCGAGCTTTCCGTTTTCAATAAACATGGGTTTGTTGCGGAAGTTGTTAAAGTACACCTGCCTGGTTCCAAGCACTTTTAATGAACCACAACTTCCTATATAACTTAAAAAACAGCTGTAAGGGGTGACGTCATAATTCGAAAAAGCATAAACTCCGGTGCCGCCATCGGAGAAACCGCCAAGCGACACCCTGTTCTCATCCATATTGTATTGTTGCTTAACGCGGTTAAGCAGGTACATCATATTCTCGTATTGAATCTTATAGTACCACCTTGCGGCAAAATACCCTGACGGGTAAATCCGGATTTCTTCCACCTTATTGTAAGCCTCCAAAGTGGTATCAATAAACCGGAATACATTGAATGCATCCTTGTGAGAGATGTCGCCGTGCAACATCACCCTCACCGGCCATTTTTTCTCCGGCGTATAATCATAAGGAATAAAAATCAGTGCGAATAACTGTATGCCTTCCGGTGTACTGCGGTCCCACTTAAGAAATCCCCGCTGCACGCTTGTGGAATAGGTTCTGCCTTGCTTAATAAACTGCACTGCTTCCGCAAATGGCAGTCCTGATTTCAATATTGCTTTGGCTGCCTTATGCTGTATGTTTGGATTGGTGCTCCAATATTCGTTCTGTAACGGAAGAGGGAGTTGTGCAATCACACAATTAGTTGCAAGAAAAATCAACAGGCACAATATCCATATGAATACTGACGCATTGCAGGAACAGTGTCTGAGGTATCCGGCCATAAAAAACTTTACAAGGCAGACTGAAAAATACAACGGAATAAGCAATCAAAGAGATGGTGGCTGCTCAGATTCATTTTGCAGCCGGAAATCATCAGACGGAGATAACTGCATAACGAATGATGACTGAATATGAAAAAGTATTGGTAAAAAGGAGCCGCCAAAACTTACAAACATCAATGCCGTATCAGAACTCGACACGGCATTGATTGAATCATGCATACTGTTAATCAGTTGATCTGCTGCTGCGGGTACAAGAATCTTCTGGTGAATTATTGCACCATCCAATCACATGACAGTTTTGTGTGGCAAAACAAATTGGTCTTGTATTCATGTGGTGTGCTAACCACCAACTGTACAATCCGCAACTCAAGCTTTTTATTGCCGGCATTTACTTTATCTCAGTTCTTTTACGACCGGAAAATGTAAGCAGCAATAACAAGACACCTATTCCAATCATCATCCATTGTCCTGACCTGCCTGCATTGTTATCATCATCAGGTCCGTCAGTAAATGGCACATTAAAAGCACCCTGGCCGATCTGATCAGGATCCTTTTGTGGCACCTTGTTGCTGGCGCTGTCAACCGGAATCTTCTTCAAAGGAGGATCAACCGATTTACGATATACCGGCGTACCTTCGGGCGAAAAATCAAAATTACTGATGTAGGAACGGTAAGATGAAGTTTCCCAACCTGTCAGCATGGCCAGTTGCTGCAACTCCCTCGTACGGCGCTGATAAACATCCTGCAGGTATTTCTTGCCTTCATCACAACTGAAATCACCATAAGCCGGATGCGTGATGATGTAACGTGCCTGGAAATTTTCCTTATTGGGTGTTTCCTGGAATTGCAGATCCTGCGGAAAACTGCTGCGATCATACGTAACATGCAGCCGTGTAAAAAACACGTTGCCATTATAACCGTAATGGTACTGTTGCACCCAATCCACTCCTGCCGTAAGGAAATCCTGCAACATAGGTGGCGCACCGGTACACGGATCGCAAAATTGTGTTACGCTGCTGCTCACATCCCACGCATATTCAAGATATACATTGGATGAACCCTGTTCACGGCGGTTCTTCCGATAGGTATCGACATAAAACTGTCCGAAATAATTTTGCACAAACACCGGAACATTTTTATCTGTTGGCACCTTCACCGTCCGGTAATTAGTGGTTTCCACCCTGCCATTATGCGTGAACGCATAGATGATCATATCCTGTGAACCTTTTGCATTCGCCATACCCAGCCTGATGGGCAACATGAACTTGGGAGAATTAAATGATATCTGCAAAGGGCTTAAAAAGGTAGTGCCCTTCTTCTTCAGCTCTTCCATATTCACTTTCACCACGAAAAACTTCATGCCGCTGCTGATATAAGGCTGTAGCACTTCCCTTGCACCTTCAGGAATTTTATATCCATTGTCAGTAAGCCATCTTTCAAGGCCTGAAGATTCCTTTGCCGACAATAACAATATATCGTATTCATCTACGGTGTAACGCGCTTCAATTGTTACATGATAGCTGTCGCCTGCAGCTTTACTCACTGCTTCAACGCGCTTTTCCGACATCGGTATCATCGCCTGCACTTCATCTTCTTCAATCACAACACCACAGGGATTAGCATCATAGTATTCCACGAGGCGCGGGCCGGAATAGGCATCCAGTGTGGCAAAGATCTGCGAAGACACCGTTCTGATCTCATCACGTTGCAATACCACCGGCACCGGAACCACCATGGCAAAATCTTTCACGTTCCCTTCGAAATCGCTTGACATGGTGATGGTAGAGCGGTCACCTTCCCGCACCAGGATGACCTGTGACGTTTTGTTAAACAAAGCAGCATCTGCCTTGGCGACATAAAACCCGCAGAACGCCGCTGCACCATGCTGTTGAAAAAATAACAATGCGGTTAAAAGCAGGGCCAGCGCACTGCTATTGGTGAGTGTTGATTTCCTGTTTGCAGCATCTGCAAGATGATACTTAGTCTGCTTTTTCATAACCATGAGAATTTAGTGTGAGGAAAAAATTTATTAAATAGAATGGTAAGCGGGGAAAGCATGAATAAAGCCCAAAGTGGTGCACCATTCACAAACTGAAAGGCGCTGAGATAGAATGACAACATTGCAACCATCGAAGCCCAAACAATGCGTGCGGCAGGATGCGAGGGTGTGGAAACCGGATCCGTGATCATGAAGAAGGTGAAAAGCAGCAAGGTGCCGCTGCTGAACTGATGGATAAACACATCAGCGGTCCAGCCCAGCTGCATAACACTTCTGAAAAAATTTAAGAGGCTGAATACGCTGAAAAAGGTGATAGCGATATCCAATCTTTTAACACTGAGCAATACCGTGAAACCAAGCATGCCAATGCAAAAAACCAGCAGACCGTCGCTACCCCATTGTCCCGGTGAGATCCACGCTCCACCCGTCAGCAGGATGGTGGTGATGATACCGAAGTTGGTGGGATTGAAAAAGTGTTTGCCGCCGTATCTGAAAATAAATTTGCCGCCAATGCTGAGTACACCGGCAAGCGCCATAATCAGCGGATCGTTTGTTTTCAGCAAAAGGCATAAACTCAGCGCAGAGATGACGGCACTCTTTAATGAATTCAGGTCCTTCGATTTGAAGGTGACAAACAGGAATTGCGTGATTAAACAGGCACTGAAAGCGGCTGCAAAAACCGATGGCGCAATCTCCCATTGCAGCACCGCGATTCCATAGGTAAGAAAACTACTGAGGAAAACAATCTGGTAATGACGCGCATCGCGATTAAACCAATTACTGAATGCCCGGAACCTTTGCTGGAAGGCATTTTCTTTTGTGTTGATGATAACCGGTAGTTCCATTGGCAGCAGATTAAGTATGCGTTACTGTCCATAGATGCATGGCTTCCGCCCGATTCCATAAACTGCCGTTTATTTTTTTTGATCAATCAGTCGTGCCGGCGTAATGCGCCGCTTGCATCACAGGTAATACTATTGATGCTGCCTTAGGGTTTATAATTACAGCTATCTCATAATACCCGGAGTCATCCTGTCCCGATTGATTGGGATCGGGATCAGGATCCTTTCCATTCATTGACAGATGCCGGAAAAAATCCGGCATAACAGCATTCATTGCCTGTTTTAAGATAGCTTCTGCATTTTTAGAGGTTGTTACCTTACTACCAACAACTTTTGAGTAGCTGATTGCGTGGACGTTTCCAGCCGCAACAGGTAAATTCCATTGCTGACTGCAACATGCCGGCCATCGTCAATATTCCAGTTAATCTGATAGGTGCCGGCATCCATTGCTCCTTCAGCAAGAGTCGTAATCCATCTGCCGGAAACATCATAAATCTTAAGACTGCAGTTACCCGGTGTTGACACATTCCATTGTATCGTGGCTGAATGGGATACGGGATTGGGATATTCAATCAGTAATGTCTTCTGTGCAATACCGGTTAAATACGAAGAATCATTGGTCACTGTCAGGCGGATACTGTCTTTGTAAACATAGACTTCCGGAATGGACATCAGGCCGCCCTGATACAACAGGCTGCCGGATTGAATAACGGAATTATCATGCACCACATTCCACCACAGTTTTTCACCGGCAGTAGGATTGAAATGTTGTCTTCTTCTCATCGTAACATCCACCATGCAATTGGGTGGAGCCGCATACACCGACTTATCCTGCCTGTTCAGATCTTTCATAAATAGAGTTATGCCAAGCAGAGAAGTGTCGTCGGTAATATCGTTGCTCCAGTCGAGGAAGCCATTCACGGTTCCGAAATCTGCTCCGCTGTATGCATGGCCATCACCATAATCTTCATTCACGCTGCAATGCGCAAAGGCAGGATACACAACATTGTTGCGGTACCTGAACAAATCAAAGTTGTCATCACTCCACACCAACCCCTCTCCACCACCATGTTTACGGCCATCCCAGAAGTAGTAACCACCGGCATGATTGGCATTCACTGAATCATAATAAATTGTTTTCTCAGTCCAGCCAACGATAGTGTCATGCTTGCCATTCACACTGTAAATGACAGGGTAATCCCGCTCATTAAAATTATGCATGATCCAGTTACCGTTTACTACGTCATAAAAGTTGTAGCCCAGGTTGCTTGCAAGGTTAGTGCTTACTTTACCAAACCTGTTGTCGCCGCTGATGCGATTGATCTTTCCTTCGTTAAGTGTGCAGGATGGATTATAATCATGGTTAAAAGACAGATCAAAAACACTTCCGCTCAGTTTGACCGCCGCAATACGTTCAGGATACAGCAGTGCATAAAAATAGGCGCCTACAGAACCAAGTGAAGTGCCTTCAAGGCAGATACGATTGCTGTCAACAGGAAGATGCCGGATCGCCCAGTTGATCAGCTGCGTGATCCGCTGATGACAAAAATTATAATTGATGCCTGAAACCGGCGGCACCTGACTGCCGTTGGATGCGTAGATGTTAAAGTGTTCATTGGCTCCCCACCAGCCGGAGTTATCCCCGCCGGGTAAAAAATCCTCAGGATTGAGGTTAATCTCATCCTGATCAACATTGATCACGTTATAGAAAAAGTCAGCGCCGCCTCCATGAAAACGAATCCTGAGTGGATGCCTTCCTGATGTCGCACCATTTCTATACAGTATGAAATCATTAGTCATAAATCCTGCTTCATTCATCAGCGGCTGGCCTGCTGCATATTTGCTGCTTGCAAAAGTGGCATAGATATCCACTGCCTTTTCACCGATGAATCGTTGCTGCTGAAAAACAGGTTGCGGTGCTTCCACCCTTTCCGCAATGGGATCCTGCAGCGAATTGACACCTGTCACGATGTTCAACAGTTCCATTCCACCGATGTACGTAGTTACAGCATAATAGTAATTTCCATCTGCAAGCGTTGTAGCCACAAATAATCCGGTGGCCTTATTCAGCGGTGCAGCGCCCGAATCAATCACCAGGTAACGTGCTGCACCATCATGCCTGGATAGATTATGATCTTTAGAAGATGCCGCATTCGTCCAACCGAGGTATTCGCAACCCGCAAGCTGACTACTATCGGTGATGGGAACGACGGACCGGTACACTTTATAGAAGGCCAGTGAATCTGTCGTATTCTGCCACGTAAGGAATACCTGCCCGCTATGGTAAAATCCGCTAAGATTGTTAACCGATGATGGTTGCGCGGAAAGCTCGAAAGTGAAGAGCATGAAGAGCAAGACCAGGGAAGTAACAATCCATCGATTAAATGTCAGACCACTATAATTCAAACTTGCTGCTCCAAACATAAAGTGATACAATCATCAAATGTGAAAGATATTATTGCAGCCAAAAATATGCCACAGTAAGGCAGGAAAATCATGATCGTGTTTCTTCAGGTAAATGCCGGAATGTTCAACTGTTTGCCTTTCCTGCTTTGTATACACTGACTTCACAACATATTTAAATCTCGAAAGCGGCCCGCGCTGATGGCTTATATCTCATAAAAGCAACTGTCAACCACCAAAGGTTATCATTCAAAAAACCTTTCGTCAACGAATAGTAAATCATTGCATCCGGAAGTTATTCTATAAAAATTACGATGAAAAAAAATGTAGCTGCATCATCGATACAGACACGATGTGGCAAACAGATCCAAACAAATCGGATAGCAGGCGGTGAAAAAAAATGGACGGCCAGCCGACCGTCCATCTTCCTTCACAAATTCCGGTGCTTAATTGACCAGCTTAATCTCGACCCTCCTGTTTTTTGCGCGGCCGGCAGCAGTGGCATTGGTTGCTACGGGCTTTTCGATGCCATATCCTTCAGACGTCAGCCTGTCAGGACTGATCCCTTTGGAGATGAAGTAATCCTTTACTGCGGTAGCGCGTTTTTTAGATAGTGCCAGGTTAGCCGATGCGCTTCCGGTGTTGTCCGTGTAGCCTTCAATGCTCCACCTTGTATAACTGTATTGTTGCATTATTTCCGCAATCACATCAAGCACTTCCGTGGAGGCGCCTTTGATCTTGTCGCTTCCCGTTTCAAACATGATGGATTTTGAACTGAGCCTGATCTTCGTCAATTCATCTTCTCGCAGGCCCGGACAACCTTCTTTGTCAATCGTACCGGCTACATCAGGACAGTTGTCCTTACGGTCAGGCACAAGGTCACCGTCACGGTCGGGGCAACCATTCGTGGAGATCGGACCTGCCAGGTTAGCGCAGGAATCGATCTTATCAGGAATGCCGTCAGCATCAGTATCAGGGCAGCCATGAAACTGTATGGTACCTGCCAAATACGGACATTCATCTTCAAAATCAGGAATGCCATCGGTATCCGTATCCGGGCAGCCATCAAACTGCGGAAGGCCGGCCTGTTCCGGGCATTTATCTTTTGTATCGGTGATGCCGTCAGCGTCTTTATCCGGGCAACCATTGAGGGCGGCAACACCGGCAGCATCAGGGCAATTATCTTTCGCATCTTCCACACCATCGCGGTCACGGTCAGGACAGCCAAACAGAGCGACAGGACCCGGCACTTCAGGACAATGATCTTTCTTGTCGGACATCATATCCTTATCCAAGTCGTGCAATTTGTTTCCCGGGATATTCACCTTTATTCCGCCATAAATGTCGGCACCTTCCATATCATTTAAAGTGAGCAGCGACCCAATCTCATCAGTACCCACAAATACCGGCCCTGCACGCAGCATCATGCCGATACGGGTTTTGGTGTGTCCGTAATATTCCACCGACAGCGGCACAGCCACTTCAAACCACTTGTGCTCATAACGCGGCGTAATGGAATAGATATCAGGCCGCACTATGCCCTGATCACTTTTATGATGTAATGATTGTATGATCGTGGCATTCACGAAAAAGTTCTGGTAAACATTCCAGTCAACCTGCAGGCTGAATGCCGATGGCAACGCCATCTTGAAATTATCCGACACGAATGATGCCGTTGAATCACCATAAAAAATATAACTGAGTGTCTTGTCGAAGTCAATATTATCTTCATAATGCTCACCCCGCCATTCAGGGTAATCCGCACCAACCGTTTCGAGGTGATAGTTGCCGGAAGCTTCATTGAACTTAATGCTTCCCATATCAATCAATGATGCACCAATGCGTAATCTGTACTGATTCTTATCCGGATCAGCCCATCTGCGCTGATCCATCTCATAGGTCCATTCGGAAGAATCGCGCAGCCATTCATAGGTGAAACCAAGATCCCAGCCGAATCCTCCGCCATGTTTTAAATCGCTGTAACTATTGATGGGATCAAAGGAATTGAAATCAGTGCGGCCGTAATCGAGTGCGGTGGGGCCAAAGAGAATGGTATCAGGGCCGGTGATGTTGTAGCTTACATTCGCATTCTTCATGTAACCGCCGCCGATGCCGTCAACAACCTTCAGTGTAACGCCTCCTTTCACTTCATGCGTTTTGTCTTTGTAAAGAATAATGCCGTAGTTCAAGCCGTACTCAGCCCAGCCGAGTATATTCTGTTGCATATTGTCTGTGGTCCAGTTGATGTTGTATAACGATTCATCCCGCAATTCCTGGTAAGCATTTTCAGCCACATGCGCAGCGATGTTGTTGTCAGTCATGAAAAATTTTGCGCCCGTGGTAAAACCAATGCTGTGGCGATTCGCAAAGTTGATCATGAAGGATGGCCCGATGCCTTCCATGGATGCCGTTAAGTTTTGCTTTGCATTCGGATTATCAGGATCCCACCGTGAAAGAAACTCTTTGTTCTTTACGATATCCACAATATTCCCGAAACCAAAAAATGTCAGATCTTCCCTGGGAATGTATAAAAACGTATTGTCGAAAGATGCGCCCCCGCTGATGAGATTGATGTCAAACTGCAGCTTCGAATCTACAAAGGAACTTGGGTTTAACTGTGTGCCGATGGTGCCTGCATAATTGCTGTTCATGATACCAAGGTATTCCTGCGCATGAAGCGGCAGGTAAAGCCAGCAAAAAAGCAGCACTAAGTATGTTTTTTTCATATATATCAGCGTGATTCTGAAAGGTGGTGTTTTCAGTGATGGCTAAAGATGACCAATAAATGGCCACAGCTTCAAATTTCAGGGACTGTTTTATTCACACCCACTCCGAAAAGTGTACACAAAGGCGAATAGCGGTAATATAACCCGTCGTATAGAACGCAATCAAGCTGCTGCCGATGCTTCCATTTTATGTTGATCATGATCGTTTTGTTGCGTCCAATGAATTGGTGATAATGGCAGACGCCGGTTACCCGTAACCGGTGATCACATCAGCTAAACAAGTCCTTTATCGACCTAATGCCTACGTGATCTGGTTCCTTTTGCTATTGAACATCGGCTGCTAAGGGAGTGGCAGCGGAAAGCAGTAAAAGGTTGTTGGGAATGAATGAAGGCAATTCGGAAGTAGCGGTTGCATTGCCCCATCGTTTGTGAATGACTACTTTTCTGTCGGGACTGTACATGAATACATAAGGCTGTTCATCATATATGATACGTTGTAATCTTTTCACCATCGGTATCCGCTTCGTATCATCGAGCATTCCTGCTATGGAATCAATAAGTGCATCGCTTGCGGCATTGCCAAAGCCGGTGAAATTGCTGCCCCTGGTAGCCCATGCATTAGTTGACCACAGCTGGCTGAAATCTTCAGGCAGCGAGGATACGGCCCAACTCGAAAGTGCCATATCAAAATCATGATCTGTAATCTGTTGCCGTAAAACAGCGCCGTCTACCGGCCGCGGAACAATCTTCACACCGGCCGGCCAGGCACCTTCTGCAATAATGTTGGTCATCTCCTTCACCATATTTCCCTGCACCATGCAAAGCAACTCCAGCTGCAGAGGAATGCGTTCACCGTCAACTACCTTATCGCGGATATTGTCGCCATCGGTATCTTTCCATCCCGCTTTATCCAGTAACTGCGAAGCAGCAGCAACATCATACGGTAACAGGGCAAGGTCTTCATTGAATTCCGGTTTAAGAGGTGAAACCATACTGGGCCAGCGCCGCGCTCTGCCCATGGCCACCACATCAATAATTCTGTCAACAGGCGTAAGCAGGGCAATGGCATGCCGCACATTCACATCATCGAGTATACGTTTATGCCGGAGACCGTCAGGCCGCATGTTCAAACCGATGAAGGTAAATGCATAACTGTTGAGGAACACCGAATGATAGTTACGGTTAAACAAACTGTCGCGCTGCAGGTCGAGCAATATCCTGCTCGTGATGAATGTGGAAGCGTCTAAGGTTTGTGATTTAAACTCCAGCATGCTTGCATTTTCATCTTTGATCGCCTTAAATATTATCTGCTGAGGATAGGCATGCAGGTAGATATCATCTTCCGGCAGATGGTCGGTCCAGTGACCGGATTTTTTTTCCAGCACTACCGATTGTCCGCGTTCCCATGCTGTTACTTTATAAGCGCCGCATCCATAGAAAAACTGCACATCATTTCCATACTTGCCGTCATTAAATGTGGCTTCCCATTGCTTTAGTGCAGGATAACGGCCGGCATCAAAGGCGGGATCATCCAGTTGTTCCATCGTCATTGATCCCATTACATTTTCAGGATCAAAAAATTTGCGGCACAAAATCGGAAAGTCCGTCACCATGCTGATAGCCTGCACATATCTCCTCTTCATCACCATCGTAAACCGTTTCGGGTTGCCTGCATCCGGAATAATCGTTTTAAGATTGTTACAGATTGATTTATGTAAAGGGTTATCGGTTAACGGGCACTTACTGGTCTTGAAAGTGAATATCACATCTTCGCTTGTAACAGGGCTGCCATCGTCCCAGACTGCTTCATCGCGCAGCGTGTATGTAAACTGGAGCTCATCGGCATCTACCACAGGCAATGATTTTGCAAGGCAGGGTGATAACTTAAGTTGCACCTGGTCCACGGTCAGCAATGCAGGATGTGTGAAGCTGAGGATGAGCCGCGCATTCTGAAATGAATAGTTGGTGGGATGAAGGTAACCGGCATCGGAGAGCGTATGCACAATGAGCGTGTTTTCCCGCGACCAGTCGTCCATCAGCTTTGGTGCATCCGGGAAAATGACGAAGGCCTCATTCTTCCGCACATTACCTGTCTCCTCCTCTGCCCTGTTATTTTCCCTGCAACCTTGCATCAGAACAGGCAGCAGCAAGAGTAAATATTTGCAGATGCTTTTCATGTTCAGTCCGGTTCGTTTCAAGAATTGAATTTACACATTATAAATGATATAATGTATTATTATGCAGAAAGCGTTCCGTTACCACGATTTGTAGAAAGCAAAAACAGTCATTCAGCGGCTATATCAATCTTCGCTGCACTGAGCATGGATAACCGGATCACTCAAAAATCGCCGGAGTTCGCAGCATCAATCATGATTGGTTAACACAACAGGCTTTTAGCGTAAAAGGGAAGAAGGTGTGCCCTGCCTGGCAGATCAGTAACGTGATGGTTTAAACTTCCTGCTGTTTCAATTGTATATTTCAAGAATGATTGTGCTCTCTGCATGAAGAACATACTAATCAGCGGCGGTTCGGGTCTAATCGGCAGCCATCTTACCAAACTCTTGCAGCAGCGTGGCCATAAGGTTGCACACCTGAGCAGGCAAAAAGCACAGGGCAGCATCACTGCTTATCACTGGGATCCGGCGCGGGATGAAATTGATGATGCATGCATCAGCGAGGCAGATTATATCATCCACATGGCGGGCGCTAATGTTGGTAACCACCGCTGGACCAATAGCTACAAAGCAGAAATTCTGCAAAGCCGCATCCGCAGCACTGAATTGCTTTATACCGCTCTTCAACGTACTCCCAATAAGGTGAAGGCCATCATCGCCTCCTCCGCTACAGGTTATTACGGCAGCCGCGGAGATGAATGGCTCAAGGAAGACGCGCAAGCGGGCGATGATTTTTTGGCCACCACCTGCCTGCAGTGGGAACAGGCAGTGAACAGGATTGCATCGCTGAACAAAAGAGTGGTAAGCCTACGTACCGGCATTGTGCTCGCCGTTGAAGGTGGCGCACTTCCCAGGCTGGTAATGCCTGTCAGGTTTGGCATAGCACCGGTATTCGGCAACGGCCTGCCGTTTTATCCCTGGATTCACATAGCCGATCTTTGCGGCATCTACCTGCATGCATTGGATGATGAAACCATGCAGGGTGCATTCAATGCCGTATCACCTTCGCCTGAACGATACATGATTTTGTTGAACAGCATAGCCAAAGCACTGAAGCGGAAAAAGCTGAACATTCCGGTTCCGTCATTTGCCTTACAGCTGGCATTGGGCGGGTTTGCACAAACACTGACGATGAGCACAAGATGTTCGGCGGAAAAGATTGCCGGCCGGGGATTTGTATTTCATTTCCCCTCACTGGAGGCCGCCTTGCAGGATCTGATTGGTAAAAAATAAAAACAGCAATCAGTGCTGACATGCCGAATCTATTTGGCCATCTGTCAATGAATTGAAGAGCTACTGATCCCTATCAATCGGGACAGGATGACTCAGGGTATTTTGAGATAACTTCCGTTAACATGTATGGGTAACTGTGGCGCAGGTTGTTGGTCTGCGCCTCGCGCAAGCTTTGTTAAGCCCAACAACGGCAAAGGCAGGCATCATCCCTTCTTCTCCATTTAATAAGTATCCAGATAATTTTCAACTGCTGAACCTATAGTGGGAAAGAAAATATCAGTGCCAAGCACTTGCAGCAATTCAAATCGCTTAAGCTTGTCTTTTACCGGATCTTTCATTTCGGCAAAATGCAATGCTATCTGCCTTGCATCCAGTTCCTTTTTCAGGTCAGTAAGCATGTCTGCCGAAGTGATGTCAACGCTTGTAACAGGTTCTGCAGCTACTACAATGCGTTTGACGGGTGTTGGTGAATCCGAAACCTGCTTCAGGATTTCTTCCTGGAACAAAGCGGCATTGGCAAAAAATAAAGGCGCATCCCAACGGAACAGCAACAGCCCGGGTATTAATTCCGCATCAGGATACCGCATGATATCATGATAACCGCGAATGCCTTCTACACGGCCAAGCACTGCAAAATGAGGACGCCATCCGTCCCATAAAAATTCAATCACTGCCAGCACAATGGCCAGCCCTATTCCGGGTATGGCACCAAATACTGCCACCCCTGCGAAGCAGACGATGGATAACCAGAATTCCCAACGCTGTATGCGAAAAATTCTTCCAAGGTCACCCAGTTCAAACAATCCGATCGCGGAAGCAATCACCACCGCTGCCAATGCACTGTTGGGCAGACTCTTCAATAAGTCGGCTCCGAAAAATAAAAGCAAGGCCACTGCCAGCGCGCCCACCACACCGGTGAGTTGTGTTTTGGCGCCTGATGCTTCCGCTACGGGTGTGCGTGATGAACTGCTGCTGATGGGAAAGCCTTGGAAAAAACCGGCTGCCAGGTTAGCTGCACCAAGGCCAATCATTTCCTGGTTGGGATCAACAGGTGTTTTTGTTTTCGCAGCGTAGATACGTGATAACACACTGGTATCGGCAAAAGAAACAAGGGCTACCGTGCATCCGCCGATAATCACCGTTTGCAGGTCGTCTATATCTATTAACGGTAACCTGAATGCCGGTAAACCTTGCGGCAGCGAACCCAGAACTTTCAATCCATGTGTTAAGTCAAGCTGCCAGATGGCCGTTACGATGGTTGCACCCACCACAGCGATGAGGATGCCGGGCACGCGTTTGTAACGTTTCAGAAACATAATCACGATCAGCGTGCTGAGACCAATCAGGAGGCTGGCATAGTTGGTCTTTCCATCCGCGACGGTTTCAATGATACGCACCATGTTGCGCAACGGTCCCGTGCTCTCAATGCTGAACCCCAGCATCTTGGGAAGCTGACTGATCAACACGGTGAGTGCAATACCATTCATGTAGCCATACCGGATTGGTTTGGAGAGCAACTCAGTAATAAACCCCAGCTTAAACACACCGGCCAGTATGCAGACGATACCTGAAACCAGCGCCATCATCCCTGCCAGTGCGATTGCATTTTCAGGGTTACCCATCGACAGTGGCAGTAATACAGCAAGAATGATAGGAGCTAATGATGAGTCGGGGCCCAGCACCATGATACGGCTCGGGCCAAATAAGGCATACGCCAACAGTGGCAGCACCGTTGCATAAAGGCCATAGATGCCGGGCACGCCCGATGCTTCAGCGTATGCGATGCCCACCGGCACCAGCATGGTCGTTAGCACGAGGCCGGCCATCAGGTCATTGGCTAACCAATGCAGTTTATAATTGGCAATCATCTGCAAGCCGGGCACCCATTTCCTCCAGCCGGTCGCGGCATTGGATCTTACAGGTGCTTCTCCCGCTGCTTTCTTTAAAGGATCGCTTACTTCATGCTCCATAAAACAGGATCAGGTTAAATGCAATGGTTTTGTAATGAATCAGGCAGCATGCGTAATACATGCAGCCATCAGTCTCAAGGCATTTCAAAATTATTCTTTTATCAGTGCAGTTGTTTTCTCGTCCAACTTACCATTGAAAAACTTATCCAGCACTTTTTTATAAAGTCCATCCTCCTGCTCACCTGTTAGTCCGGATTTATTTCCAATCCGGGCTGATGGATAAGCAGATTTTTTAATCCGCGTCCACCTTCTGCCACCAGCGTCCACTGAGACCCTTCACCATCAGGTGTCCGCTTACCTTTTATTAAATCAAGCCTTGTGCTGCTATCAAACTTTCTGGTTCGCTGACAGTGAAGTGCCCCTGAATCTCCACCTTCCGGTAGGTGCAATACGGTTGCGGTCATTGGAACTGACGACACCGCTAAAAGAGAACATTCGACAAAAATATTTTGATATTAAATCATTATTTATTGTTTATCAATAATTTTTAATTACCTTTGCGGCATAACTTTAAACTTTAACAACCATGTCGAAAACAAACAACTTCGTATTCTGGGGTCTATACATTGTGGCTTGGCTCATTTTTGTAGGCTTGTCTATTGAAGCAGGAGGCTTAATTGTAAATTTCTTTTTCAGTCTTTACAAGCCTGAATTCGTCCAAAATCTTTATCAAAAGCTGGACTTAACGCAAATGTATAAAGACAGCAGACTCGCATTTTTCGGTATCTATAGCTTTATCCTGATCATTTCAATTTTAAAAGCTTGCTTGTTTTACATAGTTATCAGGCTGATGCACAAAATGGAATTGTCTAAACCGTTCAACAGTTTCGTTTCAAGACAAATTTCACAAATCAGTTATTACACGCTTTCAATCGGACTGTTAAGCTACATCGCCAGACAGTCAGCTAAAACTTTAATGCATCACGGTTTTGTCCCGGACAACTTAGATCAATTTTGGGCAGACAGCCAAGCATTCATTATGATGGGGGCTGTAATCTATATCATAGCGACTATTTTCCAAAAAGGCGTAGATATTCAAAACGAAAATGATTTAACTGTATAATCTATGCCAATCATTGTAAACTTAGATGTGATGATGGCCAAAAGGAAGATCTCACTCAACAGGCTTTCTGAAAAAGTGGATCTGACCTTATCGAACCTTTCGATCTTAAAGACCGGAAAGGCCAAAGCCATCCGCTTCAGTACCCTCGAAGCCATTTGCAAAGCCCTGGAATGCCAGCCCGGCGATATCCTGGAATATGTTGATGACGGTAAAGTCTCCACCAATCAATGACCGTTCATCATTCAGGCACCATTTTCACCGCCTCCGTGTCTCCCGAGGGGACATGGAGGAATTTAATGCCACTAATTTACTATCAGCTGTTAGTGCTGATTTATCTCCAATCCGGACTGATGGAGAAGCAGATTTTAAGCCGCAGCCTGCGTGGAATCCTTCTCCGGTTGTTGGTCTATTTATCTCTCAGCGTTTTGCAAAAAACAATTCCCGAGCAAAGAACTTTAACGAAATCTTAAATCATGTCAAAAAGTAAACTAATGGAAATGAACAATGTCGGCATTGTGGTGGAATCTCTTGACAATGCCATTTCATTTTTCACAGAAATCGGACTGTCACTCGAAGGTCGAATGAAGGTGGAAGGGGAGTGGGCCGGACGGGTAACAGGCCTTGAGAATCAACAAGTGGAAATTGCCATGATGGTAACTCCGGATGGGCACAGCAGGCTTGAACTTTCACAATTTCACAACCCAAAGACTATAGCTGACCATAGAAAAGCACCGGTGAATGCTCTTGGCTATTTGAGAGTCATGTTTAGGGTCGACAATCTTGACGAATTGCTAACCAGGCTTTTAAAACATGGTGCAAAACTCGTTGGAGAAGTGGTTCGGTTTGGAGACATGTACAAGCTCTGCTACATTCGTGGTACCGAAGGACTACTTATAGGACTGGCTGAACAACTTGGTGATAAAACTGCTACAAACATGTTAGAAAATAAGTAAGCTGTTCTGATGCGCTTGCACAGAAATCTATGACCAACGAAGAAGAAGCACAAACCTCCAGTCAGTCCGGATTTATTTTAAACCAGGACGTACGGAGAAAAGGATTTTTGTTCCTCCGTCTTTCAGTAATCTTTAACAGGTTATTGATCAATGCCTCCTTCAACGTGAGGCAAAGACCAATATCGGCGTACAAATGTGTATAGTAAAACAGAACTGAAGCCTATGAAGAAGTTTGTGATTCCGAAACTAATCGGACTGGTGTTATTGACAATGATAACTCTGGTGCTTATTTCATTCGCTGAAGTTGCTGTGTATTCCTATCTTATAAACCCGGGACAGCAAGAAAGTGTGTATGAGGCACATGCCAATGATTCTGCCCCTTATATCTCCGGTATTTTCGGATTTATCATTTTTTTCCTGGTTGCACGATACTGGAAGAAAAAAGAATACCGGGATGTGTTCAAACTGGTAATTCTTTTCCCGCTCCTGTACCTGTTGCTGGACGTCATCATCATTACAGCAGCGGGCGTGAAATGGTCTGATTACATTTTAATTTTTGCACTTGCCAATACGGCAAAATTTCTGGGCAGCTATATGGGATATAAACTTACTAAATGACACCAATTAGAACAACAGCAGATAAAACTCCCGCCAGCCGGCCTTTGTTTTAATCCCGGATTGATTGAGAAAAGGAATTCTAATCCTCATTTGCCCGGAGACTTTAACAGGTTGTTGGTCTGACCCTCCAGCAAGTTCTGTTAAGACCAACAACGGCACCAAGTACTTTGCAAAGACCAACAACTGCAGCAATACCCTTCACTTAGGCCGCAATAAAAATCCATCGACAAAAAAATAGCGATAAGCTGGTAGCAACATCCGGCAGCGCCGGAGTATTGAGAATCTCCGCTCAACCGGATCTGTTTCCCAACAGTTTTCAATCGGTTAAGATGCTCATGAGCTTCCGATAAGATTAGTATTATATTTAACAGAAACAGATACACTATGCAAGATGCACCTGATAAAAGCATAAGAGCAATCCTCACATTCCTGCTGATCACTTTTTCATTGAGTGCCGCTTTCTATCTGCTCATAATTCATACGGGAAAAATCGGCAGTGGGTTTGGACTTTATGTTACCGGCCTGATGTGGTGTCCCGGACTCTCTGCGCTGATTACATCAAGGATACTGAACAGGAAAATATCATTGTTGGGATGGCAATGGGGCAACACCCGTTTGCAGGTTTGGAGTTATCTTGTTCCTTTCCTGTATGCACTCATTGCCTATTCAGTAATCTGGGCAGTTGGATGGGGCGGCTTTTACAACCATGACTATGTTAAAGCAGTTACTGACAATTTCGGTTTCGGAACTTTACCAACCGCAGTTACGATTGCTTTCTTTTTTATCCTCGGTGCGCTCTATGGACTTCCCAGCAGTTGCGCCACCGCTTTAGGTGAAGAAATAGGTTGGCGCGGTTTCCTGGTACCGGAGTTGTACAAAAAACTGGGCTATACTAAAACAGCAATCGTAGCAGCAATCATCTGGGCGCTTTGGCATTATCCCATTTTACTTTTTGCAGATTACAACAGCGGCACGTCTGCCTGTTATGCACTGAGTTGTTTCACCGCGATGGTGATTGGACTCAGTTTCATTTTTACATGGTTTCGCCTGCGGTCAGGGAGTCTTTGGACAGGAGTATTGCTTCACGGCAGTCATAACCTGTTTATTCAAATGATATTTACACCACTTACCGCTGATACCGGCAACACAAAATATTACGTCGATGAGTTTGGCGCAGTGCTGCCAGTCGTTTGCCTCCTTTTTGCTGTTTATTTCTGGACGAAACGCCATCAACTCTCACCACCTCAACAGGCCATTGATACTGAAACACAATAACGCTGGTTCATTTCGCTTTACAGCAGCAGTAAATTGCAATGTTAGTCCTGATTTTTTGGTCGGAACAGATAGAGAATCGGATGTCCAATCCGCATTCTGCCTTGTATCTTTAACAGCTTGTTGGTCTCTGCTTCCCTCAACGCTTTGCAAAGACCAACGGCATCAATGCAAGGCTGGCAACCGTTGGCAGCAAAACGCTTTTTACAGAGACCCGTCGATAGTTAAGAGATAGCAATTAAAGGACAATGCAGAAACTAAAAACCATTCTATTAATATTTGGCGGACTGGTCATTACCTGCTTCGGTATGAAGACCTTTCGAAGTTTTACGGTCGTGGACAAATTAACAGAATGCAGAACTGATCATTTTATCATTTCATATCAGGGGATTTACACAGAAGAAGCACAAGACCTTGCTGACAACCTGGAAGAAAATTACAACAGCATCAGGACAGATTTGAATGATCCGGACCACGATACAATCCGGGTATTTGTTCATCCGGCACAGGCCGACTTTAATAAAGCTACAGGACTTTTAAACAGTAATGCAAACGGTGTAAGCCGCGGCCCCAACGAATTTCATTTACTTTGGACAAACTGGTATAACAGCATTCTTCCCGATGATCCGGTAAAGACAGCGATTCATGAATTTACGCATTGCATTCAGCTGAACATTCTTATAAAAGAAGAACAGGGAAGATGGGGCAATGAGGACACCGGAGATTTTGACAAAATGTTTGAAGAGAAGTTTAGCAAGGAATATCCCCAATGGTTTTGGGAGGCAATCTGCGACTACGAAGCGCATATCGTAAATAACATCAGTGTGAAGTATGGGATGAGAAAAAATCTTACCCTGAATGAATTGAACCAAAGCAATCAAATTTATAATGTTGGTTACACTATTATCGAATATATAGTTGAGACATGGGGCAAAGACAAATTGCCCGTTTTGATTACATCCTACGTTGACATCCAAACTGTTTTAGGTGTAAGCGAATCTGACTTTGAGAAAGGCTGGGTGGACTTTGCTGAAGAAAAATATTAATGCTGCAAGAAGATAGGTGCGATTTATGAATCCTTATCCTGCCCTGAAACTTTAATAGGTTTTTGGCCAGTGCTTCCTATAGCGCTTTTCAAAGTACAGCAATGGCATCAATAACTCAAGACAGATAAATAAAAAAGAGGCACCCTTCCGGATGCCTCTTTCCCTGAAATCTGACCAGGCACATTATCGGCTTACGATCAGTTTCGAAACCTGCTCGTCAGTACCGGCAACAATCTTGCTGATGTAAAGTCCTTCCGGAAGTTGATTTACATTCAGTGTAGTGCTATGGGTTCCCGACGATTTCATTCCTAAATTTTGCGTCAGCATCCTTGAACCCAGTACATTGAACACTTCCAACCGCACCTCACCCGGCAAGTCAAGGTCGAATTGCAGATTAACTGCATCACGGGCAGGATTAGGAAACATGCTTACTGCTGAAAGGGTGGATGCAACTTCCTCAATTCCGGTAGCTAAGGGAAGCGCAAGCAATTCACCACCGGCTGCCAATGCCACATACAAACCAAATGCAGGGCCATTACTGTTACTGGCCGGATTCAGAAATCCTGAAGCCAGCACGGTGAGTGCCTCATCCTGTAAGGAAAGAGCAGCCAGCGGTACCTCATATGATGCTACAGTAGTGGTACCTGTTTCATCACGCACGTCAAGTTTATAATCTGCTGTTGGCAGTTCGAGGTATCCGGCAAACTGTTTATAGGCAATATCATTAACAATCGTGCCCGCACCTGCACCAGTTTCCACGATGTCAACCACAGGAGCATCGGTTGAGCCATGGTATACCAAAACATCGGTGTTCACAGCTTCGGTAGCGCGTTCACGGCCGGCTGCAAATACATCCAGGTTAAAAGCAGGTGCAGGATTGTAGCCCGTAGCACTTACAATACCGTTTGCCACCAGCAGGTAGGTGGAGCCACCTTCCAGGGTGTAGTTAAAGGAAGCAATCGGGTTGTCGGCATTGGTGCTGTTCTGATCCTTGATCGCAATGGTGAAGCTTTCACCGGCAGGAGCATCAATAAAAGGAGTGGCTGTCCTGAATATAAAATTGTCTATCAGTTTGGTATCATTCAGCCATACATCCACCGTAGCTGCAGCAGCATCGGAAGCATTGTGAATTACCTGCACACGGGCGGTGGAAATTGCGGCTGCAGGAAGGGCCACTAAGCTTCCACCTGACGGCAGCGCCACATAAATACCAAAAGCGGGGCCATTGCTGTTTACCGCAGGATTCAAAAATCCTGAAGCCAGTGCAACAGCTGCCGCACCATTCAGACCTAAGGTAGCCAGTGGTGCATCATATTGCGCTACGGTTGTAATGCCATGTGCATCACGCACCTGCAGGGAATAATCAGCGGTAGGCAAAGCCAGGTAGTCTGTAAAATCGCCGTATGCCAGGTCATCAATGATGGTACCTGCACCAACGCCTACTTCTTTCACATCCACTACCGGTGCATCGGTTGCTCCGTGAAATACCATGACTTCGGTGTTGGTAGACAGCGCCGCAGATTCCTTACCCATATCATAAGCATATAGATCAAAAGGTGTGGCAGGTGAATAACCCGATGGGCTTACGATGCCATTGGCGATCACCACATAGGTTTTTCCGGCGGTGAGTGTAAAATTTTTAGTGAATAAGGCATTCACCGTATCCGTGCTGTTTGCAGGCTGAATACTCACTTTAAAAGCGACGCCTGATGGCGCATCAATAAAGGGTGAAGCCGTCCGGAAATTAAAATCGTTCAGGAGCAGGGTGTTATCGAGCCAAACGTCAACTGTTGCGGCTGCAAGATCTGCTGCATTGTGAATTACCTGTAAACGCGCTGTTGCAAAAAGGTTGACACTTGTAACAAGCAACAAGGCGGATAAGAAGATGGATTTTCGTTTCATGGTAGAAGTTTTTTTGGTTAGTTAATTTGTGATGAATGCATGTCTTAACCACCGGCAATTTATTTTGTTTACACTTCACATCAATTCATTAAACAGTATTGCATTTTCATGACAATTTCAACTTGGGTTTTACCATTTTGATTGTCATGAAATAAAAACAGGATGGACACCCTCTAGAAGGTTTTTATAAACCAGACCCCGCATAAAAATGAAGCGGCAACGCTGACCATCGGCCCGATATTGAAGATTGGATATTGGGCGTCGGGTAATGAATATTGAGTTTGGAAATCCTGATAATCCTCTTGCCCGGCATTTTTCACGATTGCCGGCCTCATTGAAGCCTGTGGAAACCCGGACCAACAACTGACCCAATCCCATAAACTTTGAAAATACTCCAATCACCATTATTCAAAACATAGTAAGCTGCAGTGAAATAATACACTGCCTTATTCCATAAAATCCTGGTATTATATCAGCTGTTTGTTGCGGCAATAAGATTAATATTATCAAAATACATAAAGTTTTATTCCGTTAATTTGTGCATTAAAGAGAGGGCGGAATATTGGTCAACACCTTTTTCAGTGCGCTGTAGTGACTCACAACGGCTTTAATTTTTTTGATATGCGTCTATATATAAGCTATCATCCGGATGACAAAGGTTTTGTAGGAAGACTCCGTCTGTATATACAGGAGCATTTACCAGCATTAGAAGTTAAACAAAGTAACCCACAGACAACTGCTGCAACCATTGATTCAATAATCAGAGATATGGATGTGGTGTTGGTGGTGATAGGAAAAAACTGGCTACGCACGGTCAAACAATCCGCTACGATACTAAATGCGCCGGGCGACTATGTAAACCGGGAATTGACTGCTGCGCTGAAAAACACTCACATCCGTATTGCCCCACTGCTGATTGATGAAGCAAGAATGCCCGGGAAGCAGGATATCCCGCCTTCATTAACTGCCTTTGCAACCATACATGCCGCCACCATCAGGAATACTTCTTTTGAGAAAGATGTAATGCAGGTTGTTGAAATGCTTAGGTCTCCCGGAGACGAGAGTGCATGGCTCCCATCTGTTGAATATGGCACTATTCAGATTCGCACCAAAAAAGGGGGGTTCATCAGCCACTACCTCGAAACAGAATATCCTCCTGCCATTATTTTGATTGATAATGAAACAGTGGGAACCTTGCAGTTGATAAACAAAACATTTGAACACAAGGTTATTCCCGGAGAACATATTGTTGCAATCAAACCGGGCAATAAAGTTGGCAAACAATGCGAATGCCGAATAAAAGTCAGATCTCAACAGGTGTCTGTTTTATATGCAGATCGAAATGCGCATTGGGGTACGCTTTCACTAAGGTCAGAGAACTAAATTTTTAAACAGTATGCGTTTCTTTCTCAGTTACCGCCGGGATGACAGTTTGCATGAATCACATGCATTGGAAAAAGCATTGTTACGTTTAAGCACAGCAGAGTATCCGATTGAGGTATTCATAGACACGGAAAAGATCAAGGTTGGCCAGGACTTTGAAAAAAAGATGATAAAAGAACTGGAGAATTCAGATGTTGTACTAGCCATCATCGGACACAATTGGTTAAATGCCACGACCGGCAATGAAGGCAGAGCCCGTAAGATTGACAGGGCGGATGATCCTGTACGGATGGAACTGGAAAAAGCCCTCGAAAAGAAAATACCATTGGTGGTTGTCTTGCTCGACAAAGCCCAAAAACCACACAAAATGGATTTGCCTTCGAGCCTTGTCAGCCTGGTAAATGCAGAGCAATTCAAGTTAGACACAGATTTTGATGCATTTAAAAATGGCGTTCATGGCTTAACCAAATATCTTCAAAAATTCCCCAGCCGGCGCCCCAATGAGTCATTGCAAAAAGCACAACTATGTTTTTTTAACAAGGCTCCGGGTTTCCTCCAGAGTGAAAGCAACATAAACGTATTAGTCAATGGTAAAAAAATTGGTGAAATACTCGTTAACAAACTGACTTATAAATTTTCTCTCGAACAGGGAAAATATGAAGTCCAGCTTCGGCGGGGCCTGATCTATAGTTCCAATAAACTAATGCTAAATCTTCTTCCAGGCAGCACGGCAACCATTTCTTATGTATGGAATTCATTTGGCGGAATAGAAATCATGCTCAGCGGGCAATCATAACTGCACCGCCTGCTTTCCAACATACTGTTCCTGATATAGATCAAAATATGCCCCGTTGGTTGACTGATCAAAGCAAGCGAAAGACCCAGACTAGTAACAGTTACAAATGTGACTAATCAGTGGCGATTTGAATTTATTGCTGAATACCTGTGAAAATTTCTACGCACTTCATTCATCTGCACCTTTTCAACTTACATGCTCACTTAACCACTTTATTTAAATACCAAAACACCGCCTTTGCTGATTGTTGCATGTTCAATGAATGGATTGGAAACCGGTTGGCCATCAAAACAGGCAGTGACCTGGTGTGAATCCTGCATTTCATTTTCAATGGTTAAAGATTTGCCGTTGCTGAGATAAATGACTGCCTTCTTTACCTGAGGCATTCCAAACACATACTCGCCGCTTGCAGGATTTACCGGATAAAAGCCAAGTGTTGAAAAAATATACCAGGCACTCATTTGTCCGCAGTCATCGTTACCAATCATTCCATCCGGCGTATTACCATAAAACTGATTGCAGATTTGCGTAATAATCTGTCTTCCTCTTTCCGGCTTCTCAGCATAAGCGTAGAGGTAGGCAATGTGATGACTGGGCTCGTTGCCATGAGCGTATTGGCCAATCATGGCTTCCTGCCCTAAATATTTATTGGGATGTGGAGTTTGAATACTGAAGAAACTGTCGAGTTGCGCAGTGAATTTTTTCTTGCCGCCCAGCAATTGAATCATACCGGCTATATCATATTGTGCCGGTGTCCAGAAATATTGCCATGCATTGGCTTCTGTATAGTCGCCGGGATTACTCAGGGGAGAAGTGGCTATTAACGGATTAAAAGGAGTGCGCCAATATCCTTTGCTGTCTTTTCCCCGCATTTGTTGTGTAGTACTGTCATAAAGATTTTTATACAGCATTGAACGTTTGTAATACTGCTGTCCAATGTTTTGCTTACCCATCTTGTCGGCCATAAGTGCGATGCAATAATCATCTACACCGTGCTCAAGTGTACGTGATACAGCTTCATTGTCTAAGCTGTCGAAGGGATAATAGCCATACTTGTCGAGTAAGCTCCAGTTGCTGTTAATATGGTTTACTGTTGTTGATTTTATCATTTCCCTGAGCGCATCCTCTGCATCAAAACCAGGAATTCCTTTCAGGTATGCATCTGCGATCACCGGAATGGCATGATTACCAATCATACAATAATTATCCTGTCCCCATGCTGTCCAGATGGGAAGGAAGCCCGCTGCCTTACTATGCGCTATCATGGTATTCACCAGGCCGGACACTTTTTCAGGAACAAGGATGGTGTACAATGGATTGGCAGCACGGTAAGTATCCCACAATGAAAGCATTGAATAGTATTCACCGTGCTCAGCAGTACGAATCGAATCATCGGCACCTCTGTAACGGCCATCTGCATCAGCAATGTTTGCGGGTTGAATGAATAAACGATACAGGCAAGTGTAGAAAATCTCCTTTTGTCGCTTATCTCCTTCAATATCTATCATGCTCAAATATTTATTCCAGCTGTTTTTTGCATTGGAAACTGTTCTCATGAAATCCCAGCCGGGCAATTCTCTTTGCAGATTATTTTCAGCTCCGCTCACACTCACTGTTGATAAAGCAATTTTTGCTTTCAGCATCATATCCTTCAAATTAAAACTCAAAACATAACGTGGTGCATTTTCCTGTGGCTTCCTTTCCAGTTGCAGGGCAGCATAGAAGGGTTGACTGAAGCGGATCACAAAAAAGTATTTACGCTCTACCCAATTCCTGGTATGACAGTAACCGTAAATTGTGGTGTCATTCTCGATCTGCACATTGCTTTCCAACACTAATGAATCTGTCAGAAACCGCAGGCCATGTTGCAGATCAACCAATAACTTTGCCTGATGACCAGGATAGCTATACTGATGGAATGCGACCCTTTCCGTAGCAGTCAATTCAACTCTCACTTTATTTTGCAAGGTAACTGTGTAGTATCCGGGTGAAGCGCTTTCAGATGTTTTCAGTTTTATTTGACCAAACCCTTCTATTCTATTATCCGTAACAGGCTGCAGCAGTACATCACCAAATTCATTGATGCCTGTGCCATTGGCTCTTGTTTGTGAAAAGCCAAGGATGACAGTGTCTCTGTACTGATATCCGCTGGCATATTCCCAACCCCTGTCGGCATTGTCAGGTCCTGGCTGTACCATTCCAAAGGGCATACAGGCTCCGGGAAATGTATGGCCGGTGCCATCTGTGCCAATGAATGTGTTTACATACTGCGTGTAGTCCGTTTTTGCAAGCTGTGATTCTTCTTCACAACCTGTTAATATAAGAGCAGCGTACAGGAAAATAATGTGACGTATCATACCAGTTCATTTCTTACCCAAAAAGCAAGATGTTAAGTTCTTCAGAAGCTTTACAGATTAAAAAATATGCAATGAAAAATTGAACGATTGCAGGGAAATACCAACTTACTGATCGCAATTCACTATCATAAAGTTGAACTGTAACTATTCTTTCCTCTTGTAAGTCACCTGCCTTAAAGTGGTTTTCGACATGGGTTTCAAATCCAGTTCTTCTTCCAAACCGGTTGCCGGATTGAACAGCGTAGTCCGGAATGTCAACTCGCTGCGAAGGTCACCTGATGCAGCCGGCCGGACAGTGCTGTTTTCTATATATTGATAAATAGTAAGCTGATCCGGCGTGCAGGTAAATTCAGTAAACCCGCCAACCGGAAATCGTTTCGTTATCCTTTCTGCAGCCGTAATTGGATGCGCAAGCACAAGTGCACCATACCTGAAGAAGTACTCACCGTTGGATGCTGTTTCGGTAATAACAGATGAATCAAAATGAATGGTGAAGGTATCTCCGTCATTCCATTCTTTCCTGATTACGATGTAATCATCCTTCAATTGATGTTTTACCGGGCAGGCAAATTTCGATGCCCATACAGGTTTTCTGATTTTTAGTGTGAAGTATATAGGTTGTTTTGTTTTGATTCTAAATGTGATGCCGTTGTCGAAAGGATAGTTGGTGATTTCCTGGATCAGCACCTGCTGACCCTTCACACTCGCCGTCACTTCACAAGGGCCAAGCAAAGTTGCAACCAGTTCATCTGCATTTCTCATCCACATACTTTGAATGTAAGCCGGTCCGATCCTGCCTGCATTCGGTACACAGCAAACCGCTGCCTCTTTGTGCACCGGTGAGTAACGGTATCTCGTTTGCTTTTTGTTGGTTGTATCACCATTCATGCCACCGGTCAGATAATAGCAATTGTCCGTCTTCAGATAACAAATGGAATTCCCGTCAGGATATCTTGCCCCCTGAGCCGCATTAAAAAACAGCTGTTCTGTTTTATCGCCATAAGATGCTTCACCAGTTTTAGCCAACAGGCTGGTATAGGCCTGCAGCAACTCATGCAAAGAACAATACTCATAACCGGTATTGAGCGGATCTGCCTTTCTGCCGGCAATATATTCATCGCCGACAGGTGCGCCTGATGGGGTGATACAGGCAGCAATTTTTTTGAGAAATTCATTCATGGCAAATTTCAAATCGTCATTTCCGGACGCATAATATGCTGCTGCAACTGAGCGCAGGTGTTCATAGGTATGCACTCCGTGCCCCTGCAGCGGAAGCGCACCGTCGATAAGCTTTTTATACTGCGCATCTTCATTTAAATTTTGTTGAGAAAAATCCTTATACAGGAAAAGACAGTAGTCCAGATATTGCGGATTGACTGTATGCTGATATAATTTTTCAAGCACATCAGTAAAAGCAAGGCCATGGGTAAGCCCGCCTGCATTTGGATTCACGGAGTAAAAAGGATGAGATTGATTAACCGGATAATTGGCGATCACATTGTCAATTGCACGTTGTATGGCTTTCAATATTTCCGGGTCATTAGTGTATTCATACCATCCGAGCAGCCCTCTCAGCAACGTAGCTTTCGACCACAGCTCTCCATTTTCATTGTCGAAATGGTAACGCAATTCCTTATCGTAGATTCCAAGATATCCATCTGCATCCTGCGTACTTAAAATTCTATCAATATATTTTTGGGCCTTATCAAGCGCTGCGGAATCATTCAATAACACAGCTGTCCTGATATAACCATCCCACCAGTTACTCTGTGTTTCACTGTTCCACCACAGAAACTGCACCTGCCAGTCGCCACCCTCTGCAACAGCTCCCACATCTTTACTTTCCACATGCTTCGTTAAGCGGTCTGTTCCGTAGATATCATCTTTTACTAACAGATCGGGAGCTAACTCATCCAGATAGCCGGTGAAGCCATTAAGGTTTTCCCGTAACTGCATCAGCAGCCAGCCTGTTGGCCTGACTGCATTGAGTGGCAATTGCTGAAACTGTTCGGGAACAGGCTTTATTTTTTTAAACGGATCGCTCGTCATAGACTGTGCAGAGCATGGTTTGAACGATAACAGAAAAATTGCAATCGTGTACACAAATAATTGTAATAATGTATGGTTCATACTAATAAATATTCCTGGAGAAAATTTTTCATGACAACATTCATGTTCCATTGATAAGCGCTTGGTTGTTGTATGGCTGAATCATCGGGCAGGTAAGGAGCCGGACCAAACTCAGGACAAACAGTAAACATTTCATTGCCCTCCTGAATTTTACAGCGGATGATTTCATTCCACCAATCCAAAAACACTTTAAGATGACCTCTCCATGCAGGAGCAAACGGATCATTCACCTGTGGTGACTGTTCTTGCCCAACCCGTGCATGAAGATGTTGGATATGAGGGTAGATCTTTTGTAACAGTGACTGCTGATCTTGTAACAGGTTCTCCGAAACCACACAAAAATGGGAAAGGTCACCTGTTAATGCTATCCCGGGAAATTTTTCCAGATATGGAATGAGTGTGGCTGTATGAAATGAAAATCTTCCACGATGTGTTTCGTGCAAAATACTGATGTTTGATTTTACACTGATATTCATACAGGACTCAATGATCCTGCAATTGTCGTCAAATGAATAATGGTCTTTGCCCGTGTGTGCATTGATGAAGCCAGGCCGGAAACTGACGAGCTGTTGCAATCTGCTTTCGAGGCTGCTGCGGTGATCAGTGAACTCAAGAATATCTTCCGTAACCATTGCCTGTGCAATGAAAATAAATTCCGGATTGGTTATGCGAACATTTTCAATCGCCTTCAAAAACTGATGGGTAAAAGAACCTTCAACAGGCAGATTGATTTCAATACCATCAAATCCATGGTCAATTACCTTAGCAACAAAGGTTGCTGCATCCAGGTGTTCCTGACCCCAAAACGGGCATATGAACTTAATCTTCATTGCGGGAATAAAGAACAGGGTTTAACTGTGTGTTGATCACTTTACCAACTTCAGCTCCGGGGCACCATCGATGCCAGTCGTTGACCTGATTTTCATTTTCAGGCTTTTTCAGTTTCATTTCCTGATCCATATAAATCATGGTCATCACCTTGCGCATCTGACCACTTTTATTTGCGCCTGCACGATGAAATAGCCATCCGGAATGAAAGCTTACTTCACCTGCTTCAAATGGCTCGATGATGTGCGGGAAGTTGTTTATTTTCAGGTTACCATCTAACTTTTCCTGACTTTCATCGCTGATCATCAGTTCACGCCCAGCAATGAGTTTATAGCTTTGTGCCGCAAATTCAAGTGGTCCCATTTCCAGCGGTGTTTCCTGCAGTGGAATCCAGGCAGTGATGGTTCTGTCGGTTTCCAGTGGCCAGTAGAACTGATCAGCATGCCAGGGCGTGTGGCCTCCGCCCGGCTCCTTAAACAAGGCCTGATCGTGGTAGAGGCGCGTGCCGGCAACTTCCATCAGATTCGCCGCAATCTTTGCTATCCGTTTGCTGAAAACAATTTCCTTTACGGTATCAGACTGTGTCCAGATATTCATAATCTGCAGGAATGCTTTACCATAAGTGTCGCGCTCCTGTAAAGATTTTCGTTCTGTATTCAAACGGTCAACCTGCTGAGTGATGACCGCATCCATATAATGAAGCTCTTCAGGCGTAAATACATTTTTGAGTTTAATGAATCCATTCTTTTTAAAAAAGTTGATTTGCTCATTGCTAATGGAATATGGTTTATTCCATTTTAGTGAGAGTGCAGGTGTGATGTTGTTCATAAGCAGTTTTAATTGAATACAAAAATTGCAGAAATTCCCGTAGCCGGACAACACGATAGCAGCAAATATTGGCACTATATTGACAATACTGGTAATTTTATAGCTATATTCAAGAAAATATAGTGCAGCATGAAAGCCAGTTTTGAGGATATCAAGGTAAAAAAAGGGATGCAGTCCGTTATTGCCTTCCGCTTCACGATCGCGGGATTTCCATTCAGATGGCACTATCATCCCGAGTATGAGGTCACGCTGATTGAAAGCGGCCACGGTAAGCGATTGGTGGGCGACAGCCTGAAAAATTTTGAATCCGGTGATTTGGTTTTGCTGGGACCTGGATTGCCGCACACCTGGGAAAGTGTTCCAATGAATCAAAAGAAGAAAAGTACCGCAACAGTGGTTCAGTTTGCTGATGAACTGATGAAACCATTCATGGAGTTATCAGAATTTAGAGGTATAAAAAAATTATTAACGGATAGCAAGAGAGGATTGCATTTTAAAAAGGATACAACTGAAGCTATACTCGAACTCAAATCACTCACAGCAGCTAACGGTCCGCAGCGGATAATTCGTTTGTTGCATTTGCTCAGTTTACTCTCAGGTCTCAGATCGCAGCCTCTTTCTTCCGGCTATTTCATTTCTGTTAAAGGAGCTGAAAATGAAAGCCGCATCAACCAGGTTTGCCAATATGTGAACCGGAACTTCGCAAAAAAAATTTCATTAAAAGATGCTGCGAAACTTATCCATCTTTCATCCAGCGCGTTCTGCAAATTTTTCAAACGGACAACCGGAAAGACTTATTCTGACTATGTGAATGAGATCAGAATTGCGCAGGCTTGTACTTTGCTGACGGAAACCGATCGCACGGTCGCCACAATTGCAGGGTTATGCGGTTTCGAAAGCATTACTTACTTCAACCGCGTTTTCAGGAGAAAAAAAGCGTTCACTCCTGCAGCATTCAGAAAAAGGATTGAATGAACCAACAGTAAATCTTCTTCCTGGTATTTTGCCGACTATCTGCTATGCATAAAATTCATACGCCAAAAATGTAATCAGTCTCAGCGGGCAATGAAAAATGCAGCGGAGGTTTTCCGTTGCATTTCTCCTGTTGTAAATCAAAATTATTAATACGGGTGAAGAACTCCGGCTGCTTGCAACAGGTTGCCCTGCTAAAATTTATATCCCGCTGCCAGATACAGGGTAGTCACCCTGGTCAGCACATTGGCTAATGGTGTCATGCCATTGGATAGTTCAAACATGCCGGTAACCAAAAATTTTTTCATGGAAAGTCCTCCTTCCAGCAGGAGGCCAAACTCATAATTCCTGGCATCATTAAAAAGATGGAGCACGTTGCCGTTACTGTATGTTCTTGTGTTAACATCCTTCAGGGCAACAGCGTTTGTCATGCCTAATCCGAAAAATGGCTTCACACGTGTATTCAGGGAAGCATACTGCATGGTGGTGGCTAACTTAAGATACAGAAAGTCGATGTAGATTGAATTTTCCGGTTCATTGTCAGCCGCGATGTTGCCGTATGCTTTGTAATTCTTCAGGAAAAGTTTATTGTTGATCGACCATCTCTTATTGTTTCTCGGCGTAATCGCATTCAATTCAACACCAGCCATATAGCCGAATGATCGTTCCATTTTCGCCGAAGTGAGGTAGTAGCCGGTGTTATCGTGAAACCGCAGCTTACTGGTATTGATTCCTGCAATGGCAAAAAACTCAAAGGTCCAGTTTTCCTTAGGTTCAGAATATTCAGCATGCCTTCCTTCACATTGATTGTACGACTGCACGAGTGATACAAATGATGCCTTATTGTATTCCAGTGGCAACGTCATAAATTTTTCCGCCAGGCTTGCACAATCGGAGATGAGGTTCATCAGCTGCAAGCGATATCCTTCATTCGCCCTCGTATGCGTTCCATCAGCATCACCCACGAGATAACGGTTGTATTGCAATTCCGCAAGGGTATCACCCGGCTTGCTGATGAAAAAGTGATCCCGCTCCCTGATATCACGGCCATAATAAAGAAAGGCCGCGCCAGCTTCCAGCACACGCAGAAAAAATGTATCGCGGATATAATAAGGTTTGGGATGGTAGGTCAACTTGCTTACTTCCAGCGATGTTGCATCCACCAGACCGGAATAACTTACATACCAGTTGCCTTTTTCCAGCCTGAACATGGAGATTTGCAGGGGCGAGAAGATAGTTGGTTCCGCAGTTGCTGAATCCTTAAAGTAGATGAGGCTGGGGTTGACTTTCCATTCTTCATCTTCAATCAGTCCGTGCAAAGTATCGCCGGAATTCAAAACAACATACCCCTTGATAAAATTATCCAGGGCGAATGTGCTGCCGGCAAATAGTAAAAGAAGGAGTACGGTGAAACAGGATAGTCTGTTGCTGAGTTTCATATAAGAAATTTTATAAGTTAAGAAATAGATATACAGATCAAATGTAAAAAAGCATCTGATATTATTTTACAATTGCCGTGCAGCTTATTTTGAAATATTATGGCTCATGGAATAATACGGAATCATCCCGAATAGTTGCAACAAAGCTTCGGCCATTCACAGGCCGGCAGAATCAGAAGTTGAAAGCAATTTGGGTCCTTCTCCCTAAAGCAGTCCCTATGAAAAAACTTGATCGGGCAATAATATTCTACCAACCGCATACATATTCATCCTTCTTCGCTCTAAATAAAAAAACCCCCAACCTTTTCAGGTTGAGGGTTTAGGATCTGGCGACGACTTACTCTCCCGCATTTTGGTGCAGTACCATCAGCGCTGAGCGGCTTAACTTCTCTGTTCGGAATGGGAAGAGGTGGACCCGCTCGCCAAAGTCACCAAAAAATCTTTAGTGAGAAGCAGCAACACTTAGTGAAAGAAAACTAACGACCAAGGACTGACAACTTCAGACTTAATAAATCGTGACAATATTGAAAAACGGAAATACAATCAAAGAAAAATAAAAAAATAGAAAGCAATCGGACAATTAGTATGGCTCGGCTTTGATGTTACCACCTTTACACCTGCCACCTATCAACGTGGTCGTCTGCCACGGTCCTACGAAATCTCATCTTGAGGAATGCTTCGCGCTTAGATGCTTTCAGCGCTTATCATGGCCGAACGTAGCTACCCTGCACTGCATTTGGCAACACAACAGGTACACCAGAGGTTCGTACAACCCGGTCCTCTCGTACTAGGGTCATCTCCTCTCAAATTTCAACGCCCATCACAGATAGAGACCGAACTGTCTTGCGACGTTCTGAACCCAGTTCACGTGCCACTTTAATGAGCGAACAGCTCAACCCTTGGGACCTTCTCCAGCCCCAGGATGTGACGAACCGACATCGAGGTGCCAAACCTCCCCGTCGATATGAGCTCTTGGGGGAGATCAGCCTGTTATCCCCAGAGTACCTTTTATCCTTTGAGCGATGGCCCTTCCATGCGGAACCACCGGATCACTTTATCCGACTTTCGTCCCTGCTCGACTTGTTGGTCTTGCAGTCAAGCACCCTTTTGCTAATGCACTCAAGGCACGGTTACCAACCGTGCTGAGGGTACCTTTGAAAGCCTCCGTTACACTTTAGGAGGCGACCACCCCAGTCAAACTACCCGCCTAGCACTGTTCTCCGCTGATGCGGAGTTAGAATCTAAATAAACAAAGGGTGGTATTTCACATTGCGACTCCACGACCCCTGACGAGGCCGCTTCGAAGTCTCCCACCTATGCTACACATCATTTACTCAGACTCAATGCTAAGGTATAGTGAAGGTTCATGGGGTCTTTTCGTCCCGTGACGGGAAACCGGCATCTTCACCGGTAATACAATTTCACCGAGCTCGTGGTTGAGACAGTGCCCAGATCGTTAGACCATTCGTGCAGGTCGGAACTTACCCGACAAGGAATTTCGCTACCTTAGGACCGTTATAGTTACGGCCGCCGTTTACTGGGGCTTCAGTCGAGAGCTTTGGCTTGCGCCGAACCCCCTTCTTTAACCTTCCAGCACCGGGCAGGTTTCAGGCCATATACGTCTTCTTGCGAATTAGCATAGCCCTGTGTTTTTGTTAAACAGTCGCCTGGGCCTTTTCACTGCGGCTCTTCTTGCGAAGAGCGTCCTTTATTCCGAAGTTACAGGACCAATTTGCCGAGTTCCTTAACCACGGCTCACTCGAGCGCCTTAGATTACTCATCTCGTCTACCTGTGTCGGTTTACGGTACGGGCGGCATACATCTGAAGTTTAGAGGTTTTTCTAGGGAGTCTGATTAGGGTCATTATCGGCTTGTCCGAAGACTCACCGTACTGTCACCTTTCAGCAAACCGGGCGGATTTACCTGCCCAGCCTATACCTACAGGCTTCAACGTTCTATTCCGTCAGAACGCAGACCTTTCACTACTCCGTCACCCCATCACAACATATGCCGGTATCAGAATATTAACTGATTTTCCATCGGCTTCGCCGTTCGGCTACACCTTAGGACCCGACTAACCCTGATTCGATTAACGTGGATCAGGAACCCTTAGACTTACGGCGACCCCGTTTTTCACGGGGTTTATCGTTACTTATGCCTACATCTGCTTTTCCAATCGCTCCAGCCTCACTCATGTGAAACCTTCGATGCAATTGGAATGCTCCCCTACCATCCCGACTTGCGTCGGGATCCATAGCGTCGGTACCATGCTTGATGCCCGATTATTTTTCGCGCCCTACCACTCGACTAGTGAGCTGTTACGCACTCTTTAAATGAATGGCTGCTTCCAAGCCAACATCCTAGCTGTCATAGCAGTAAAACATCGTTTGATCAACTTAGCATGGATTTAGGGACCTTAGCTGATGGTCTGGGTTGTTTCCCTCTCGGCCCTGGACCTTAGCGCCCAAAGCCTCACTCCCGGCTTTATGTCATAGCATTCGGAGTTCGTCAGGGTTTGGTAGACGGTGAAGTCCCCTAGCCCAATCGGTAGCTCTACCTCTATGACACGTTTTAACCGAGGCTGTTCCTAAAAACATTTCGGGGAGTACGAGCTATCTCCCAGTTTGATTGGCCTTTCACCCCTACCCACAGGTCATCCTGTAGCTTTTCAACGCTAATAAGTTCGGACCTCCATTCCGTGTTACCGGAACTTCATCCTGCCCATGGGTAGATCACTAAGGTTTCGCGTCTACCCCCACTGACTAAACGCCCTGTTCGGACTTGCTTTCGCTGCGGCTCTTGTCCTGCGGACATTAACCTTGCCAGAGAGGTGTAACTCGTAGGCTCATTATGCAAAAGGCACGCGGTCATCCTTCCGATTGCTCGGAAAAACTCCCACAGCTTGTAAGTATACGGTTTCAGGTACTATTTCACTCCCTTGTTTAGGGTGCTTTTCACCTTTCCCTTACGGTACTAGTTCACTATCGGTCTCTCAGGAGTATTTAGCCTTACCAGATGGTGCTGGTGGATTCCCACAGGGCGTCTCCGACCCCGCGGTACTCAGGATACTGCTCGTCCCCATCATTTTTCGCTTACGGGACTATCACCCTCTTTGGTTCAGCTTTCCAGAAGCTTCTGCTTGATGATGGTTTCTAAATGCAGTCCTACAACCCCCCGACAACCGTAGTTATCAGGGTTTGGGCTAATCCGCTTTCGCTCGCCACTACTTACGGAATCACTGAATTGTTTTCTCTTCCTCCGGGTACTTAGATGTTTCAGTTCTCCGGGTTTGCTTCCCGACTTGCGCCGGGATAATACGTCTTCAACGTACTGGGTTGCCCCATTCGGACATCTGCGGATCACTTCCTATTTGCGGATCCCCGCAGCTTTTCGCAGCTTATCACGTCCTTCGTCGCCTCTGAGAGCCAAGGCATCCTCCGTATACTCTTACTTGCTTTCGTATCTTCAATATCTCGCACTCGATTTTGAGTATTGTTAATGATTTTTAATTAATTGTACTTCCGTTTCAATATGTCAAAGAACATTATTCAGCTTGCGTCAACACAGATGAGCTTATCTGCTGAGGCATCACTGAACCGGTAACCGATCAGCCGTTCAAGGCAATACTCCTGCTTTTATACAGAGGAGAATCAGTTGTTTTAAAGGAACTTTTAAGGGGGTGCTTTTTCAAAAGCGGGACACAAAGGTAAAGTCATTTTCTGAAGTTACAACTATGCGCTTAAAAAAAATATTCTGACCGATATAAGTGATTGACTATCAGATTGTAATATTTGAAACTACAAAATGCATCTTCCGGCTTCCCAATGCTTTGTGATACAGCAATATCAAGTTAGCGGCAAAAAAGAACAAAAAGGATTGAATAAATCAATGCCCTCGCCGGGCACACTCACCCGATATTGCTATTCCATAGCCGGCAGATGTGCAAAGAATACTAACCACCGACTTCTTTCAAAAGCAGAAAATTGGATATTGAGTGTTGGATATTGAGTATTGATTTTTTCAATATTCAGTAATGAATATTCAATATCCAATGTTCGGCGAGGACGCCGACATTGGGCAAGTGCCAACATTGGTTATTGAATCTTGAGTGTTGAATATTGAGTATTGATTTTTTCAATATTCAGTAATGAATATTCAATATTCAACATCCAATTGTTGCCAGTCGTTGGCTTCTTTGTCAAACATTTGAATTCAAAGACTAATACCGCTTGCCGTTAGATCAGAGAAGACACCGATCTTGGGCAAGTGCCAACATTGATTATTGAATATTGGGTGTTGGATATTGAGTATTTATTTTTTTAATATTCAATAATGAATATTCAATATTCAATTGTTGCCAGTCGTTGGCTTCTTTGTCAAACATTTGAATTCAAAGACTAATACCGCTTGCCGTTAGATCAGAGAAGACACCGATCTTGGGCAAGTGCCAACATTGATTATTGAATATTGGGTGTTGGATATTGAGTGTTGGTTTTTTCAATATTCAGTAATGAATATTCAACATCCAATTGTTGCCAGTCGTTGGCTTCTTAGTCAAACATTTGAATTCAAAGACTAATACCGCTTGCCGTTAGATCAGAGAAGACGCCGACCTTGGGCAAGAACCTACATTGATTATTGAATATTGAGTGTTGGATATTGAGTATTGATTTTTTCAATATTCAATAATGAATATTCAATATTCAATATCCAATTGTTGCCAGTCGTTGGCTTCCTCGCTAATCATTTACATTTCATAACTGATACAGCTTGCAGTTTGTTCGGCGAGGACGCCGACCTTGGGCAAGAACCTACCTTGATTATTGAATATTGGGTGTTGGATATTGAGTATTGATTTTTTCAATATTCAATAATGAATATTCAATATTCAATATCCAATTGTTGCCAGTCGTTGGCTTCCTCGCTAATCATTTACATTACTTGAATAGTAATGCTTGCATCTAGCTCGGCGAGGACGCCGGCCCTGGGCAAGAACCTACATTGGTTATTGAATATTGGGCGTTGGATATTGAGTATTGATTTTTTCAATATTCAGTAATGAATATTCAATATTGAACACTCAATTTCAACATAACTTGCTGGATCATTAGACACAGCGAAGATTTCTCAGTTTTTCTTTTTCACGCCTTTTTGTTTCTTCACATTCGCAGTGGATACCTTCTTTTTGCCAACCGGCAGTATCTCCGCTTCCGACGGCATGATCCGTCTTTTCCGCTTTTCGACATACTTAAACAGCAAGGCAGCCATCGGCGGAATGTCAATTTCTACGGAGTGGCTCTTGTCGTCCCACGGTGTGGCTGCTGAATGCACATTGCCTCTTGTGGTAAACCCAGCTCCCCAGTAGTACACCGAATCGGTATTAAGGATTTCTTTCCATTCACCGTGAAGCGGAACAGCCGTCCGGTAATCATAACGCGGCACCGGAGTGAGATTCAGCACGATGAGCATGACATCCGATTTTTTCACGCCTTTCCTGCAATAGATGAGGACGCTGTGCTCCGCATCATCCACCTTCATCCATTCAAACCCGTCGGGTAAGAAATTTTTATCGTACAGCGCATGCTCTTTGGTATAAAGCGTATTGAGGTCCTTCATGAGTTGCTGCAACCCTTTATGCGAACTGTAATCCAGCAGGTGCCAGTCTATACTTTGTTCGTGGTTCCATTCCCGGTATTGCCCGAATTCGCCGCCCATGAATAGCAGCTTGGTTCCCGGATGGGTGTACATATACACGAGCATGGCCCGCATATTGGCAAACTGCTGCCACTGGTCGCCCGGCATCTTATCGAGCAGCGATTTTTTCAGGTGCACCACTTCATCGTGTGAAAAGGGCAACATGAAATTTTCGGCGAAAGCATACATGATGCTGAAAGTAATCTGGTTATGGTGGTATTTGCGGTAGATGGGATCGGTGGAAAAATATTTCAGCGTGTCATTCATCCAACCCATCATCCATTTCATGCTGAAGCCCAGTCCGCCTTCCGAAACCATCCGAGTCACTTTGGGAAAGCTGGTGGATTCTTCGGCGATGGTCTGTACATCCGGAAACTCTTTAAACACGGCGGTATTGAATTCCTGCAAAAAGGAAATGGCTTCGAGGTTCTCTCTTCCTCCATGGATATTGGGTTCCCATTCTCCCTGCTTGCGGGAATAATCGAGGTACAGCATGGATGCTACGGCATCCACTCTCAATCCATCAGCATGATAACGGTCGAGCCAGAAAAAAGCATTGCTTAACAGGAACGACCGCACTTCATTTCTGCCGTAATTGAAAATGTAGCTGTTCCAGTCGGGGTGAAAACCCTTCCTGGGATCAGCATGTTCATATAATGCCGTGCCGTCAAAATAAATCAAACCGTGGCCATCGCCCGGGAAATGGGAAGGCACCCAATCGAGGATGACACCGATGCCGTTTTTGTGCAATGTTTCAATGAGCTGCATGAAATCCTGCGGCTCGCCGAACCTGGAGCTGGGTGCAAAAAATCCGGTCACCTGGTAACCCCATGAACCATAGAACGGATGTTCCATCACGGGCAGCAATTCCACATGGGTGAAATTCATTTCTTTCACATACTTCGATAATTCTTCCGCCAGCTGTTTATAGTCGAGCACTTTATCAGGATCATCCGGGCTTCTCCGCCACGAACCGAGATGCACTTCATACACCGAAAACGGCTGATTGAGTTTGTTCTTTGTCTTCCTGAATTCCATCCAGGCATCGTCGCTCCATTCTTTCCAGGTATCCCAAACGATGGAAGCTGTCTTCGGCGGCTGTTCCCAATAAAATGCGAAAGGATCTCCCTTTTCAAAAGCTGCCCCGCCGAAGTTGGATTGTATGTAATACTTGTAGGCTTCTCCTTTGCCAATGTGTGGAATGAAGCCTTCCCATATGCCCGACTCATCGCCACGCGCAATCAGTTTATGGGACTGATTATTCCATCCATTCCAGTTACCGATTACCGAAACCATGGCGGCATTGGGCGCCCAGACGGCGAAACAGGTGCCTTGTGTGTTTTTGTATTCAACGAGGTGTGCGCCCAGCTTTTCATACAGCTTATAATGTTTGCCCGACTTGAAAAGATCAATGTCGTAAGCGGTAAGCAGTGAATAGCCTTCAACAGGAAGTAAGGTTTCCTGTTGTACATCGGTAATTGTTTCACCAGTAGTTGTATCCATATTTATCAGCTATTGTGCTGTTTTCATTTTTTTGAATGGTATCTGTTATTACACGGACTTTTTCCTAAAAGTAATACCTAACCCGCTGTTTTCATCAGAATGAGACAGCGGGGTGGAATTACTCATTGAAAAATACTGCTTTGCCATGAAGAATAGCGGGATCTTTCTTATCGAATAAGAAACGTGTCATGCTTCGCTAAACCTGGGCAAGATAAGATTTATAGAGTATGGGAAGGACTGTGAAAGTTCGAGAAATAGCGAGGACTAACAAATCCTTTTGTCATCAGGTCCGGATTGGAAAAAGGTCCGGACTATCGGAGAGGTGCTGTGAAGCTTTGTGAAATATGTGAGGATTAGAAATCCTCTTCTCCGTTAGTCCGGATTGGAAAAAAATCCGGACTAACGGAGTACCAAAGTTTAAAACTTACATCACATCAATCTGCTTAAATCTTTCAAAGATTGATTGCAATCGATTATTTCGCGAAACAATTCCTCCAATAAGAACGGCTATAATAGCAAAGGTTAATCCTGAGACAATAAAAATTGCTTTGACGGCCCAAATGATAGCTGAAAATTCCGTATTGCTTGCATGAAGTGAAATTTGCGTATCCTGGTCTGAATAAATCATAGCATTTAATGTTGTTGGTATCCAAAATGCAAATATCAACATGGCAATGCACATCAGCCAGGAGATCAGTTGAAAAATGCGCCAGACACCATTCTTTAATAAACGAATCCATGTTCCTTCATTTAATTCAGAAAGAACTTGATGGAGATTTGATTGCATCTTAAGAAAACGTGCAGAATCTAATTCAGTTCGTGATTGAGAATTTGGAGTAGTTTCCATAAAGCTTATTTTATTTGTGAAAAATAATAAATATTTTAAGAAACACGTTTTTGATTCGCCACTACTTTGGCTCTTAATATAGTTTGTGCTTGCGCTTTCACTGCAACTTTTCTGAGGATAAGAAAATAGAGAGTTAAATGCTAAAGGTAGTCGGAAGGGACGTCGTAAGTGGACAAAAATTGGTTATTAAAAATTGAGTGTTGAGTGTATCAAAATTTTCAATATCCAGTATTGAAAATTCAATATTCAGCACTCAATTCTTTTCTGTGTCTGGATCCATCCTATGGATGGTGCAAACGCTAACTCAATTCCTTCAACACCTGTTCTATTCCCTTTAACGGAATCTTGACCCATGCAGGCCTTCCGTTAAATTCATATCCCAATTCATAAATCGCTTTTTCGAGCAAATGCATTTGCAACAGGAAAGCCTGCTCACTTTTATCACTGCTGATCAGGGCTGAACCTTCCATCACTTTGAAATAATGCTGCAGATATGTTTCCGAAACAACTTTATACCAATGCTGCGCGGCCTCGTCCATCAGTTCGTCACTGATGTTTTGGGTTTCAGGGCTGAAATATAGTTTGGCACTCACGGCATAATGGAATGACCGCAGCATGCCCGCAACGTCTTTTAAAGGAGTATGTTTGATCTTCCGGTCGCTGATGGAACTTTCCGGCTCTCCCTCAAAATCAAGAATGATGTAATCGCTTCCGTTATATAATACCTGCCCGAGATGGTAATCGCCATGAATGCGGGTGCGCAGTGATTGCACCGGTTGAGTTTTGATGCGCAGGAAGAAGTTGCGGATGGCATCGGCCTGCTGCATAAAAAGCTCAGCGAGTGGTTTTCCTTTTTCATCCAGTGCATTGAAATTTTCCTTTGCCAGCTGCAGTCGCCGTTTCAGCAGCGATTCAAAATGTGCAAACAGCCAGTCGCGGTATTCGTCGGTGAACGGTTCGGGTGCAAAAGCAGGATCATTTGCGTCGCAGCCGAGTCCCAAATGCATCTCAGCGGTTCTTGTAGCAAGCAAACCTACATGGTCAAGCACAAACTGATTCACGGTTTTAGTTCCATCCGCCACGCCAAAAATATATTCATTGAGATAGTCCCCCACCAGCGACCATACATCTTTTATGCTTTCCACTTTTTCCTGCATCATGCCAAAAGTGACGGGTGCGCTGTAAGCCTTTTTCCAGCCGAAGCTGCCGGCAAAAGCCGGAATGTGAGCATAGCCGGCTTTCTCAGTTAAGAAACTTACTACCTCCACGTCAGGATTGGTTTCCCTGAAAAGCTTTCGGTAGATCTTCATGAAATATTTCTCACCAAAAATCAGCGATGAATTACTTTGATCGGCATCGAGTACGCGTGATGAAATGTTTTCAGAGAAATCGCTTTCCCGGAAGGCTTTTCCTTTTTTGAAGAAAAGGGAGCCGTTTGCCTGTTTGATAGCGGAAGAATGAAAGAGATGGTGAAACAACGTCTTTCTGAAGGCTTCATCATAAATGGCATCAATGAGCAGCAGCTCCTTGTCATCTGTCCTCACGGTGCCGATAATTCCCTTCAGATTGATTTCATCAGCAGGGCTGGCCGGAACAATCGACAAGGGCAGCAGGTATTGCTCAAGTTTACCGGTTTTGTATTTGGCTTTCACAATCATCAGGTGAAACACCTGTTCACCGGCCGCTGCCGGAGCTGTAATCGTGAGCACGCTGTCGAGACATACGGCAGTGATGCGTCTTGCCTTGCCACCAAACCAACGGCATGAACGAATATATGCCGGCAACATCGCTTTTTCCAGTTGTTCGGTGGCTGCTATATCATGTGGAAATTCAGGCCAGGGTTTTGACAGTTCCAGCACAAGATCTGTTTTGTTTTCGGGTGCTTCGGTCATGGTTGGGTTTGGTGAGTGGTGAGTGGTGAAAAGTTAAAAGTGAGTAGTTAGCGTTGCGTGTTGAGTGTTGAGTGTTGAATGTTGAATGTTGAGTGTTGAGTGTTGAATATTCAATATTCAATATCCAATATTCAATATCCAATATTCAATATTCAATGATGAATGATTGAATGTCAATGAAAGCATCTGATGCACATTCATCTAAGAAACACTGCTTACTTTCCTTTTCCAAACTTTTCAATATTTGATTTCGCAGTGTCGATGCTTTTATGAAATATAGCTATTAATTCGTCATTTTCTTTCATCAGTCTTGCTATTGATTCATGATGAGGAAGAATTTTCTTCTTTATGATTATGGCCATGCAAATCATTGTTTCGCGCAGCTCTTTTATGCAAATTTTCATTTTATGCACAAAATCATTTGCGGATTCTGCACTGGTAGCTTCTGAATAGTTCAGCGAGGGAGAGATTCCCGCACGTATCAAATGATCAGCTAAATAGTTTCCCGTTCTTGTCTTTGGCAATGACTCAGCTAAATCACAACATTGGACTGTAAAGTCAACTAATCGATTCTGTAAATCAAATTTCATAAAAGTTGGTTTTTATAGGGATAAAATATGATAGCATCGTAAGATTAAATTCATAACTAAGTCCGACTATTCGTATTGAAAATTGAATATTGAGTGTTGAGTGTTGGATGTTGAATGTTGAGTGTTGAATGTTGAGTGTTGGGTGTTGAGTGTTGGGTGTTGAATATTCAATATTCAATATCCAATAATCAATATTCAATATTCAATAATCAATATTCAATAATCAATATTCAATATCCAATGCAATCTGCCCCGCTGATCTATCTGTTCAATTTTTCTTTATATCTCTTCTATCCTGAATAAATGGCAGGGCATCACATACGGATCCAGTTCAACATAATTCCATTCGCGGTGCCAGGTGTATGATGCATCATTGATGAGATCGTGCACTTTATAGGCCTGATGATCATTTTTCCCGAACAGGTGCATCGGTACCTTCACATAACCACCTTGCTTATAGTATGGGTCGAGACTGACGATCATCAGCATTGAGTTGGTGCCATGATCATTTTGCTTGAAATAAGCGATGAGCTTATCGTTGCCGGTTTCGCAGAACTGCAAGTTATTGGTTTGTTGCAGTGCTTCATTTTCAAATCGTGCTTCATTCACGATGGATATCAGCTCTTTCAGTTTATTGGTTGCGTCCCAGTCCCACCATTTCACTTCATACTTTTCTGAATTTAGGTATTCTTCCTTTCCCGGAATAGCATCATGCACCATCATCTCGTACACCGGACCGTAAAATCCATAGCTGGAGCTGAGTGTGGCAGCCATAAAAAACCTTGCAATAAATTGCGATTCGAGTCCGCTTTGTAGCATGTATGGATTGATGTCGGGCGTATTGGGCCAGAAATTGGGCCTGAAGTAATCGCGCATGGCTGTTTGCGTGAGCTCCTGCAGGTAGGAAGTAATCTCCTGTTTGGTATTGCGCCAGGTATAGTAGGTATATGATTGCGAGAATCCGAGTTTGCCCAGCAGCTGCATCACTTTTGGCCTCGTAAAGGCTTCTGCAAGAAACAATACTTCAGGATGTTCCTGTTTGACTTCACGGATCAGCCATTCCCAGAATGGAAAAGGCTTGGTATGCGGATTGTCCACCCTGAAAATCTTAACACCTTGTTCAATCCAGAAATCAACGATACTCTTTAATTCCTGCCAGAGGTTCTCCCAATCGGCCGTTTCAAAATTTATCGGTAAAACATCCTGGTATTTTTTCGGCGGATTTTCAGCATACTGCACCGTGCCATCGGGCCGCCAGGTAAACCATTCCGGGTGTTCTTTAACATATGGATGATCGGGTGAACATTGCAATGCATAATCCAGCGCTATTTCAATGCCATGCGAAGCGGCGGTTTTTACCAGGTGGTGAAACTGCTCCAGTGTACCGAGTTCTTTATGGATGGATTTATGTCCGCCATCCGCTGAACCAATAGCCCACGGCGAACCACATTCCCCCTTTTTGGCTACGGTAGCATTATTCTTGCCTTTCCGGTTGGAGACGCCGATGGGATGAATAGGCGGAAGATACAGGACATCAATTCCCATCTCTTCTAGCCTGGGCAATACTTTCTCCACATCGCCAAAATTGCCATGTTTGCCCAGTGTGAAAGAGGTGGAACGCGGAAACAATTCATACCAGGTGCTGAAACCCGCTTTCTTACGATCGGCGAAAACCTGTCCGCTGACAGGATATTCAGTGATGATGGAATCGTCAGGATATTTCCGGATCCATTGTGCCACCTGCTGACTCAGTGCTTCCTCAACGGCTTTTTCATATTTACGCTCATCACGAAACAATGCAATTACTTTAGTGATTTCCGTTTTCTCCCGGCGGGTTGCCTTCTTCAGCATTCTTTCAAGGTGGTTGGCACCGATGAGCAGTTCAACGGTAACAACCTGTTTCCCCTTAACCCGTTTTTTCAGATCGTGTTGCCAGGTCATGGCATGGTCTACCCATGCTTGTATCCTGAAATCCCAGAATCCCATCACTTCCACCACGAAACTTCCTTTCCAATGATCATTTTCAGTGGCTTCCATGGCAACATACTGCCAATCGTCAGCGGCGGCATGTTTATAGGCGATTCGCGCATTGATTTCATCATGGCCGTCGGAGAAGATATCAGCTTCCAGCGTCACGCGTTCTCCGGCAATGCGTTTAATACAGTATCGGCCACCGTCGAGCTGCGGTGTGAGGTTTTCGATGTTTACACGTAGTTGTCCTTGCATGGCAGGGGAATAAAGAATGAAAGTAAGTTGGGTTATGAAGATGGATTTGCAATGATAGATAATTTACGATGACACGGTTTCCTGATTTTTCAATCAACATGCTTGTCTTTCAGTACATGACATAAGCCAACTGCTTAACTGTTTTCGATATAGTCGAGGTCTTTGCCATAGGTTTCTGTTGTTCGCCACAGCGCCACAAAGGCCAGGAGCAGCACCACGATGCCAACGGACAGTGCCGCCGTGATAATGCTGCCCGAATAACCTTCGACCCATAAGAAAACAGAAGTCATCGGCACCACCGCGCCGCGCACAAAGTTGGGAGTGGTGGTGGTGACCGTAGCACGTATGTTGGTGCCAAATGCTTCGGAGGCTACGGTCATGAAGACCGACCAGTATCCGTTGGCAATGCCGAAGAGAAAAGAAAAAAAGTAAAACATGGGAACGGAGATACCGCTGAGGGAGACAAAGGCAAAGACACAAATGGTGTCCGCAATAAGAAAATACAGCAGTGCCTTCTTACGGCTTTGAAGATACTGGCTGAGCATGCCGCAAAACAAGGCGCCTGATGCGGCACCGGCATAATGATACATGATGGTATTGGCGCCGGTGACGATCGTTTTTCCGGTAGCAGGATCAATGCCAATACCTAATGCCTGCGCATACTCCGGGCCGAAGGTGATCAGGATGCCAATTACAAACCAGATGGGTATGCCGATCAGTATTCCTTTCACGTATTTCGAAAATCTTTTACGGTGTGTGAAGAGGCTGAGGAAATTTCCTCTTGCCACCGTTTCTCTTTTTAACTGATGAAACATGCCGGATTCGTAGGCGCTGATGCGCAGTATCAATAAGGCGATGCCCAACCCGCCGCCGATATAGTAGGCCATTCTCCAGTCAAACAGCTTAGCGACGAGCCCACCGACCACTGCACCGAAAATACCGAATGCCGCTACGATGGTGGTGCCATAGCCGCGGCGTTCTTTTGTCATTACTTCAGCTACCAGCGTAATGCCGGCACCGAGTTCACCGGCCAGGCCGACACCTGCTAAAAAGCGGTAGAAGGCATACATCTCCAGTGTGTTGACGGTTCCGTTAAGAATATTGGCGACTGAATAGAGGATGATGGATCCAAAGAGAACGGACAGCCTGCCGCGCTTATCGCCGAGTATTCCCCAGAGAATGCCGCCGATGAGCATGCCGGCCATCTGGCAGTTGAGCAGGTAGGCGCCGATATCGAGCAATTGCTTGTCTTCTGTATAACCCAATGCAATTAAACTCGGCCGGCGTACGATGCCAAATAAAAGGAGATCGTAGATATCAACGAAGTAGCCGAGTGCTGCGATGATTACAGCCATATTCAGCACATTGGTGGAAAGTGATTTTTTCTGATCCATTGTTTTTGCAGCGGATAAATATAAAACATGATTGAATCTAAAAGAGTAGAAAGAGCAATATTGCCCTACAAATAAAATAAGGCTGAAGAATGCGGTGCCACGCATACATGTTTGTGGACTATAGCGCATGATATGCGGCACCAGCTCAAACAACTGTTGAACAGAGGAAAAAGCTGCAATTACTGTCCCAGTGTAAACCGTATGGTCACGCCGCCATCGGTGTAGCGGATAGGATAGGAATTGGAGATCTTCGGTACGGTATAACGCTTATTGAAAAACAGGCGGACACTAAGCCGGTTATTCACCACGTAATCGAAAGTGGGTGAAAAGGCAAGTGTTTCAATTCCGGCCGTTGCCTGGGATGGTGTTTCCTGGTTCAGCTTCTGGCTGAGCGTGATATTATCACCATAGGAAACATTCATGAGGAAGGTGATATCATTCTTTAACCGTTTCTTTTTGCCATCCACTTTAAAAGGCAAGGTGGCATTGCGGAATTTATATCCGAGTCCGACGGTAATTTCCTGTGTTCTTGATTCGGTTAGCTGGTAATCAAGGAAGCTGAATGATAGGTTACGGCCTCTCTTGTATTCAAACTTTGTGGTGAGAGAATTCTTCCAGGTCATATCAATACCGATCAGCGGTGAAAATGCTTCCGTGATGGAGATGGCTGGTATGTCGTAGAAGGAAATGAAGTTTCCCGATAAGGAATCAATCTTGGATGGGAAAGCCACCTGATTGCCTGTAGCACCTACGAAGTCGAGCGATGAAGAGAAAGACGCAATGGACAGGTTTGAATTGTAGGCGTGGCTGATGTTAACAGAGCTCCAGATTTTTTTTGCCCATGGAATTTTGGTAAGGCCGTTGTAGGTTACACGCCAGTTAGGAAGCGGAAACTTATTCAGCGGAAGTCCGAGTGAAATAGAACCCGGATCCTTTCCGCCATAGGCCGCAAGAAAAGCCGGTATGAGCACGTCTGTTGAAAAAGGGCCATAACCCATTTCATAGTTAGACAATGAATCGCTGAATGTGCCAATAGAATTTGGATTCACCTCGCCCAGTCTTTTGGAGATGGTTTCCCGGTATTTCGCAAACTCTACAAAGGTTTCTGAAAAGTCGTTGGGCTTCAATGGAACGAAACTGGTCTTAATCGGTATGTATGATGAAGTGTAGGTTCCAAACTCTACGCGGCTGAGGTGTTGAAAGTCAGAGGAGGAAGTGGGCCGTTTAAAATATTCTGAAATATTATCTGAGTTGGTCCGGCTGAAGTTCAGATCTATCAGCAGGTCTTTAAAGGGTTCCAGCGTGGCTTTCATGCTGGTGTTCTGGTTGGAGTTTTGTACAAATAAATAATTGAGCGTTGTATCCGATGATATCCAGCCGGCCTGCGCCTTTTTATTCAGCCATACAGAATCGGGCTGATAGCCAAAAATGAATCCCCAGCCCGGTGCGCTATTTGTGAAATCCTGGCCGATGAATTTCGGTTTAAAGAGATAACCAGGCAACACAGTGTTATGATTCTCCGTATAGTTGAAGGAAACACGTTTCAGCATGAGCGGAATTCGGATGGCATAAGCCTCTATACCAATGGGCTTCGTTTTTTTGTCAGTTGATTTCTTGGTGTCAGCCACCGCCTTATCTCCTTCAGCCTCTTCATCCTCCTTATTCTTCGATGTTTTGCTTCCCGGCGCTTTCTTGCGGTTGGGAATGGCGGCATTGGTATCGTACCGTTTCAGAAATTTCGATTTGTTGTAAAGGTTCCTGAAATTCATCTCACCGTTGAAGCTCAGGTTTTGCGTGTTGGAGATGGTATTACCCAGCGTGCTTGGAATGATGCGGTTGGTACCACTGTCCAGCACCAACGGTGCCGTGAGCCATGTATAATTGGTGCCATAGCGACCTGTTAACTGTGTCCAATCGAGGAAAGGAATTTTACTCAGTGGCACTGTATAATTGACGTTGGTATTGTGCGTATAGTTGGTTGTTCGGCCAAAGCCCTTGATATTCTTAAAAATTGAATCTTTCTCTTCCCTGGTATCAATCAGTCCGACCGGCTCATCAATACGTGTATTGGCCAGCGCATTAAAATCGAGGTTCAATCCTTTCGAAATATCCAGCTTCAGTCCTTCCGCCCTGTCCCAGGTAAAGTATTTGTTGTACGTAGGTATGATGATTTCATCCTGCGAGATAGGCCGCAGCACTGTTTCATTAAACTGCCGGTCCATGGCAGTACGGAACGTGAGGTTAGTCGGCAGGAAGTTAAAGTTGATATCGCGGATCAGCTTCAGGTATTTATTTTTTGAAGGGATCATTTTTTCGAAGGGTGTGATATACCTCGACTTTCCGGGAAATGCATAGCCCAGCTCACCATGATGTTGCTTCGTGATATCGGATTGGATGATGGGACTGTGCAGCAACGTGCGGGTGTAGGCATACGTCAGGTTGAGGTTTTCGGGCGAATAGATCTTCAGCTTGCTGTTGGCATTTTTGCCCATGCTCACTTTTCTGACATTGGAGAAATTGAGGCTGCCGATAGACCGGTACGTCTGTGCATCTTTACGCACCTGTGCTTTCTGCGCCGGGTCAGTGATCAGCGCGAGTTTTTCTTTCAGCAGGATATCGTGATCGTACGGATCATACTGCGGATTGCTGTTGGCTTTGGAGATGCCTGCATACATGGGCAACCTGATACCTGCATTTTTAGGGAAGAACTTTCCGAGCTCCAGCGTGGTGGCGGCATCATATGCGGTGTAATCGTCCTTAAACCGTTCATTTAGTTTTTGCTCGAGCTGCCCGTAGCCGATCGTATGCATGGAGCCGGACAGCGTGACCGTTCCGAAATCTGCCAGCCTGATGTCGGCGCGAGCAATGGCAGCATAACCACCTTTTTCATCGAATCCTGCAAGGCGCAGTTCATCAAACCAGATTTCGGCGCAGACAGGATTGCCGTTATCATCCGGTGTTCCATTCTTCGGGTTACGGATACCGAGCATGGCTGTAGCCACGATACCCAGATCAGGATTACCGACCACCGTTATTCTTTTTCCATTGCCGAGCTCCACCACGTACGGCACGGTGATGGGAACACCGGCAAAATTGCGGGCCTGTTTGGCATCAATCATATCCTGCAAAGAGATATCGAAGTTGTTGGAGTCAGGCCAAATGTTGACATCCGTCTGAATACCTTCCGTGGAAACAATCAACGGTACTTCATACTCATAATAGTTGCTGGTAAAATCGCTGCCGAGCCGGAGCCATGCCGTGATATCGCCATTCTGCAGGGGTTCGTTTCCGGCCACCGATTCAGCGTGAACAAACATCTTAAGGTTCTGATACTGGCGGAGGTCGAGGTTGATGTTTTTATAGACCGCACGTGAATCGCCGTTTCGAAGGTTACACACCTGCAGGGAGAGCGATTGTTCATTCTGGTAGATGGTGTTAACCTGCCCAACGATCTGCTCCCGCTGAATACCGGGCGGCAGCACATAGTTGAACGGCAGCTTGCTCGAGTTTTCTTCAAGACTTACAGAAGTGAGGTTGAAGAATGTATTACCGGAGTTATCTCCGGGGATATATTCACCGGGCTGCTCGAGTGAAAAAAGATATTTCCTCCATTGGTTTCGGATGAGCTCCATGCGCGCAAAACGCATGATGATTGTGGTATCGAAGCCAGCCATATACATCCTGATAAAACGAATGGATTTGAAGTCAGGGATGCTGCCGACTTTTTTATTGTATTCATTGATAGGAATCTTGATCTGGTACCATCTTTCCTGCCCGGGGCTGTAACCATCTACCGCAGGCACATCATAGGTTACCATATCGGTGATGAAGTTTTGCCCTATAAGGGAGAGCGACTGCGGGTTGATTTGCACCTTATACTGAAAGTACTCTTCGTTCTCTGTAATCGTATTATCGCGGTTCAGATCTTCTGTTTCCGGCTCATTGGTAGCCGCGAAAGAAACGGCCTGGTTACCGCTGGAGATGGGTGAGTTTCCTTCTGAGTTGTTGTATTTAGCATAACGGTCAAGGATGCCGGTCTGCGCATCATTATAAACGGGATCATCGTAATAGCGGTAGTCATCATTAGATGGATCCGCTACCGCAGCATTATACACTGCTGAACCGACTCCGTAGATACTGCCAAGTGCATCAATGTAGGATTTGAAAAAGCGTTGTTCATCCACGGTGCGGTTACCATCGAATCCTATATCCTGGAATTGCCTTGCATTCGGATCATTATCGAATGAACGGGTGACAGGAGGCACCTTAGGTGTGTATGCCCATTTACTTTTACTTTCAATGGTCGTGTCGCCTGTTGCCGACAACCCGTTTTCATACTGGAACTTTGAATCCTTCAATACGTCTTCGGAAATGTTTCCCAGGTTGATGTAAAGATCTCCCCCGTCATTGGCCACATTCAGAAACGGATCAAGGACCCAGAACTGTATGTATTCGATGTTGGCTTCTTCAAAGTCAGTCTGATCGATGGCACGCTGGATACCGCCCCATCGGTTTTCCGGATTGGGCAACAGGATGTCGCCATTTGCATCAACGGTCAGTTGTTGTCCGAGGCTGTCTGTATCAAAATTATAAGGGCCGCGTTTGCCCGGTTCAAAACGAATGTCGAAGGTATTTTCATTCTGGTTGAATGGCTGATTGCTGTTGTCCTGCTGCGGGAAGATTTCAATGGACTGCACAGGTCTAGAATAAAAGTTATTCTGCTCGATGCCTACGCCTTTGATGCCGGCTGGAGCGCGTGTTCCCCAGAAATAAGGATCAATGTTATACCATGAAAACTTGGCCCTGTTGTAACCATAACTCAGGTCGTTGATGCGCGTACCTTCAGGAAACAGGCCGCCCTGCGGATCCTGCGGTGTGCTGGCCAGTGACCAGCTTGCAAAAGGAAACCGCAGATCGTAGGATGTTTGTGTGCCTTCAAAGTCGTCTATATAAACAGTACCGTCTTTGCCGATGGCCTTGGAATGGCCGGGTGCCAGACGGGCAGCTTCTCCGGAAAGTGTCACCGATGAAGTTTCCTTCGTATTGATGAGCGGAATGGCATTTACCATTTTCGTAAGCCAGGAAGACTCCGAGGTGTAACTGCCATCCAACCCATATATGGCATTGGAGATGGGATCGTCGCCGGCATTCAGCTTAACAGTGTATGGGCGCTCCCATAATTTCAGCAAGGTGCCGCCTAACGTAAACTTATCGTTGATGTAATAGTCGAGCCGTGTGCCAAACAAAGTCTTGATCTGAAAACTGAACAACTCATTATTTTCGAAAGCTACGTTAATGGGAACACCGGAATTGAGCAGGCTTTGATTCAGGATCTTTACGCGGCCAAGGTTATAATCTACCGTGAAATCCACGTTCTCAATCAATTTCTGTCCACCTGCAGTAACGGTAACCGAACCGCTGGGAACGTTAAATGCACCGAGTGAAATTTCCGACGACACGCTGGACTTGTAGGTGCCCTTAATGGAATAACGGTTGAACTCCGGAAACTGGTACGCAATAGTTTTAGTGGAATCATACAACACCTGGTAGACATAGGGCTGTGCTGCAACGAGTGAAGAGAATTTTTTGGCCAGATCAGAACCAAACGGTTCCAGTACGGGGAAGATGACCTTTCCATTGGAAGGATTGATCGTGATGCCGCTGATAAAGTCAAACACACCATCCGGCTGCGGGTCGTTGTTGTTGTTCAGCCTGTCGAGGCCCAGCACCTGAATTAATGGTGTACCGTTAATATTGTCGGAGGGCACATATCTTTTTTCACCTCCGCCCGGGTCGAGGTAATACACATCCAGGAAAAAGTCCTGTGAGTTCACCTGGTAAGCGCCAAGGGAGTACACGTTCTTCATCATGAGGTCCCAGATCGGCAACTTGGTGCGGGTAGAGGTGCTCTTCAGCATTTTCAGGAACAGCACGCCGGGTGTATCCACATTAGGCGGAACATCGGCAGCAAATTCACCCACCTGGTAAACCTGGCCGTTGACGGTGTACTGATAAGCAACGCCCAACACTTCATCAGGATTCAGCTGCTGATTGAGCATCAGGTAGCCCACACGGGCATCAAAAGTATATTCATTCGGACCCAGCTTACGGGCATATGTTTTTTCAAAATCCTGTATGGGTTGAAGGTTATATCCCGGACCCGTTAGCGTTTGCAGTGAGAGATCGAGTGAACGTACAGCTTGGTCATGAGAGATGGTTGTGTAAAGGTTATTGGAGTTGAGTGCCGGGTCGAGATTATTGGCATACGGCAACACATTATTCGTAGCTGGTCCGACAGCCGGTGAGGTGGAATAAGGTGATGACTCGCCAAGATCCATAAAGGCTACCACATCGCGCACATCCACCGTGGCACCCGTTTTATTCGTCACCCATACTTCAATCTTATTGATGGTGACCTGTGAATTCACGACAGGTATTCCAGCCAGCGCCTCATTGTAATGCTGGCGGAAATACTGGGCAAGCAAAAAGTTTCTGTTCTCATCATACTGGTCGGCCGTGATGCGGAAGGTTTGTGTCTGCGCGCCACCCTGCACCGTAATATTCTGTGCCTGCGACTGTTGCTGTGAAATTACGTTGGTAACGGTGAGTCGGCCGAACTGCAATTGCGTCTTCAATCCAAAAAGACTCTGGTTACCTGTTATCAGCGTGCCTTTTAACGGAAGCGAAACATTACCGGCTTCGATTTTTTTGATGATTTCATCTTCATATCCGGTATAGTCGAGCTTCACCTGGTTCTCGAAGTTAAAGACTGCGCCTGTGTTATAGTTGGTGGTGAGTTTCAGTTTGTCGCCGATCTTTCCTACAACGTTGATCTGAATATTCATAGCAAAATCAAATCCGCCCTGATGGCTTTGGCGCTTGGTAAGAATGGGATTCAGAATATTCTGATAGTTACCGCCAAAGGTAAGATCGATATTGCCCTGTGGCCTGATATCTACTGCCGTTCCGCCAAATATCCGGTCGAAGAGCCTGTTGTTCACATTCACTTCCGGAATCACTCCTTTCTGCGAAAGTGCCGATGCGGCATTGCTTCGGTCGAACCAGTATTGCTGCTCCGACTTTTTCGACTGATAGTCGAGGTATTCCTCGAATGTCATATAAGTAGGATTCCTGAAAAACTGATCACCAATAGTTTCTGTAAGGATGTATTGCCCTGATTCAGGATCATACTCGATATCTTTCTCCACATTAGACGGATCTTGCAGATCGAATGAGTTGTGCGGAGCGGTAAGCCAGTCGGAAAGGCGGTCGTAAATCGGATAGGTGAGATCAACACCGTTATCATCTGGCGGCGGAGTATCCACCTTCGCTTCGAGGGAAACAGGAGGTGGTTTCAGCAAAGCCGCATCGGCCGTTTCAGTGGTTTCCTCTGCAGCAGGAATACTGAAAGGGAGCTTCATGCGGCCATTTTTTCCCAGTGCAGCAATAATGCTCATGGAAACGACAGCCGTAACAACCAGTAAAGTGCTATTTACTTTAAAATTCAAGCCGGGCGTTTTTTATGCCAATGATAAATTGTTACACAGGATCACACAGCTTTTGGACGGCCGCCATGGTGAAGGGCAGCAAACAAATTGAAGCATGATGAGCGTTGTTATTATCGGGGGCAAATTGTCAATATTTGTTTGAAAAAAGTACTGCTTCCGTTCAATCAGTTTTTCCATGGGCATCTTCATCAAATTCAGCGGTTCATGCGGCTGCTAATAAGAAGATCGCCGCCTGTAATCTCAAATGGCTTTTAATGTTTGTTTAATCAATTCTTCTGTACTCATGCTTTGTCCTCCTGCAGCCCATGTTTTCTGCACGGCTTGTTCTGCCTGCACCCGTGAAAATCCAAGCATGACGAGCGCACTTAACGCTTCCTCTTTTACATTATTACTTCCGGAAACGGGCACAGACATCGGGGACAGGTTCCTACCCATTTTATCTTTCAATTCAAGTATGATTCGCTTTGCTGTTTTCGGGCCTATGCCTTTGATGCTTTCGAGCAGCTTGACATTATCGGTAACAATGGCCCGCTGAATTTCCTGTGGCGTCATGGCCGACAGTATCATACGGACGGTTGCGGCACCCACGCCGGAGATGCTGAGGAGCTCGGTAAAAATATGCCGTTCTTCTTCTTCATAAAAACCATACAACGATACCGTGATGGGACTTTGAAGGCTTCCTCCCAAATGAAGATAGGTATGCAGTTTACAGAACGATTTGTCCTGGATGCTGGCATATGTATTCAGCGAGATATTGACGAAATAACCCAGCCCGCCCGATTCGATGATTACATGCGTCGGCGTTTTTAAAGTGATATTTCCCTGCAGGTAGGCTAACATGTTTCAGGGTTTGGATTGTGCATCAATGACAGCGAGGGTAACCATATTCACGATTTCACGAACTGAACTTCCCAGCTGGAGGATATGCACGGATTTTTTCAATCCGAGCAGGATGGGTCCAATCGCTTCACCGGCACCCAGTGACTGCAGCATCTTATACGCTATGTTTCCCGCGGAGAGATTGGGAAAAATCAAAGTATTGGCACCGCCGTTAATCAATTCGGAAAAGGGGTAATTATCTCTCAGCAACTCTGCACTGAATGCGAAGTTGGCCTGCATCTCGCCATCCACAATCATTCCCGGGTATTTTGTCCGCAGCATTTGCACGGCCCAGCTAACCGTTTCCGGTTCCTCGCCTTTAGTGGAGCCGAAGTTGGAATAGGATAACAAAGCGATGCGCGGCTGAATATTGAGTTGCTGCACGGCATGTGCCGCCAGCGTAGTGATGTCGACCAGGTCTTCGGCACTTGGGTTCACATTCACCGTGCAATCGGCAAAGAACAAAGGACCGCGTTTGGTGAGCATGATATACATGCCGGCCACCTTTGCCGCATTGTCGCGGATGCCGATAACCTGCAAGGCGGGTTTGATAGTTTGTGCATAGTTGCGGGTGAGGCCTGAGATCAGGGCATCCGCTTCGCCTTCCATCACCATCATTGATCCGAAGTAGTTGCGGTCGCGCATCAGTTTCCTGGCTTCATAAAGCGTAAGACCTTTGCGCTTTCTCTTTTCGAAGAGCCATTCGCCGTATTTGCAGCGTATGGATTCCATCTCCGGCACGTTGGGGTCAATGATGACGGTATCTTCGAGGTCAAGCCCGTTTTCCGCAATCATGTCTTTGATTTTCTTTACCGGGCCCAGCAGGATGGGTTTTGCAATGCCTTCCTCCAGTACAAGCTGTGCCGCTTTCAGGATCTTATAGTTATCGGCTTCTGAGAACACCACGCGTTTCGGATCGCGGCGTGCCTTATTAATCATCACCCTCACTATGGCATCATCGGTACCCAACCGTTGCGACAACTCATTTACATAAGCATCCCAGTCGGTGATGATATGCCTGGCCACACCCGAATCGATAGCCGCCCTGGCAACCGCCGGCGCGACGGTCGTCAGTAACCGCGGATCAATCAGTTTGGGAATGATATATTCCTTTCCGAAAGTGATATTCTTTTCATTGTATGCCATGTTCACCATATCAGGAACAGGCTTTTTTGCCAGGTCGGCCAATGCACGAACAGCCGCGAGTTTCATGGCTTCATTAATCTCTTTTGCTCTCACATCCAGCGCTCCGCGAAAGATAAACGGAAAGCCAAGCGCATTATTCACCTGGTTAGGATAATCGGAACGGCCGGTAGCGAGGATGGCATCGGGGCAGGCTTCGAGTGCATCGTTATATGGAATCTCAGGGTCGGGATTGGCGAGGGCAAAGATGACCGGATTTTTTGCCATCGATTTTACCATTTCCTTGCTGACTATATTTCCTTTAGACAAACCGAGAAAAACATCAGCACCCACCATCGCTTCCGCCAGGGTGCGTACATCGTGCTGTGTGGCAAACGGTTTTTTATATTCATCTATTTCATCCCTGTCGCTGCGGATGACACCGGAGCGGTCAATGAGCAGGATGTTTTCTTTTTTCACACCGAGGAAGACATACAGCTTTGCGCAGGATAATGCTGAAGCCCCGGCACCGGAAACGACAACCTTCACCTCATCAATCTTTTTACCGACCACTTCCAGGGCATTGAGCAGAGCAGCGCCGGAGATAATCGCTGTGCCATGCTGATCATCATGCATGACCGGGATATTCATCTCTTTACGCAGCCTCGACTCAATTTCAAAACAATCAGGCGCCTTGATATCTTCGAGGTTAATGCCACCAAAGGTGGGTTCCATAGCTTTCACCACTGCGATAAAATGATCGGTATCCGCTGATTTCAGTTCAATATCAAATACGTCAATGTCTGCGAAGATTTTGAAAAGAATGCCCTTCCCTTCCATCACCGGCTTCGCTGCTTCCGGTCCGATATCTCCCAATCCTAATACAGCGCTGCCATTGGTGATGACGGCTACCAGGTTTCCTTTTGTGGTATAGGCATAAACCTTGTCGATGTTTTCTGCAATCTCAAGGCATGGTTCCGCCACACCGGGAGAATAGGCCAGCGCAAGGTCACGCTGTGTTTTGGTTTCCTTGGTTGATACCACTTCAATCTTTCCCGGGCGCCCCTTGCTGTGATAATTCAGGGCATCCTGCTTACTGATCTTTACCGCCATGTTTGTTTTTTTCCAAAGAAATCAAATGAAATTGCCGCTAAAACAGGTGAAAGAAGACTGCTTTACGATGCTGCATGCCGAAGCATTCACCATTGAATCAGTCAATCAAAAGGTATCGGGTACAAAGCAGGCAACCGAATCAGACCTTACATAATAATTATAAGGTTCGCCGGCGGTTCAGCCTTGTCCAAATTACTCATAAACTGTTTTTAATTGCAGGTAAAAGTAAGAATCGATAAGCAGCGATTTTTTTGGAATGCCGAAGATATGGATTTCACAGATAAAACAATTCAAAAAATGAGATCAGCACACAGTGGTTATTGCGACAGGCAAGAGGTAATAAGTTGCCGCTCACCGTTCAGCAATGTGGCTATTTCATGATTTCAAAAGGGATAATCTGCGTATGGCCCGTCGCTTCATTTTCCGTTACTTCCAACAAATAGAAGCCGGAGGGACAGTTACTAATATCCAATGATATGCCGGCACCGGTTACAATAGCTTGAGATATTTGCTTCCCATAGATATTTTTCACGCGCACAGCAGCGATACCGTTGTTATTTTTCATCTCCACAGTTAACCTGCCAGCGGCAGGATTTGGAAATACGGAAACAACATCGGCGCCAGTTGATGACGGCATCGCAGCAGTTGCATAATCCAGTTGCATGACCCAGCCATCGGAGGTTCCCTGCAGGTCAATGACATCACCATCAGTTGAGAAAGCGGCACCTGCCACAATACCGGGTTCAACGATTGCATAGGCAAAGTCGGATCCGGAGCCGCCCAGTGCCACGCTGGAAGCCAGCTTACCGTTTTTGCCAATCTGCACAACCCAGAAATCCTTGCCTGAACCGGCCTCATTCACCACATCACCATCAATGGAATTGGTTGATCCGGCCATAAAGTAACCTGAACCGTCGGGCAGTTTGCAAGCTCTTCTGAATTGTTCGCGGTCACTGCCGCCATAGATGCCCCTCCACTCAACATTCGCATTTGCATCCAGTTTCATGGCCCAGAAATCCATGTCGCCGTGCCATGAACCATTTTCAATGGGAGTGCCGGGGTCGCCGGATTCGCCAAAACAGACATAGCCGCCATCATCCGTATTCAGCGCATCGAAGATGTATTCGTTGTGAGGCCCGCCATAGGTGAAACTGGAAACAATATTTCCAAGCGTATCAATCGTGAGCACCCAGGCATCAGTAGAATCAACGCTTTGTCCTGCAAGGTCACCATCAGTGGATGAGGTAAGTCCGAATAGTGCGATATTTCCGTTGGCAGCAGGCAATGCTTTATAGAAATCATCATAACCCGTACCACCATAAATTTTATTCGTAAGGATATTTCCATCATCATCAATAATAAAGACCCATGCATCAAATAACAGCGAGTCTATGCTTGGTGGCACATCGCCATCGGATGAACTGGTACGCGACATCACCATGTATTTATGTCCCGGCAATTCATATAGATTTCTCGGCACGTCGTAGATATATCCGCCGAAAGATTTTGCCCATTCCATATTACCATCAGCATCCAGCTTCATCGTCCAGGCATCGCTGTATGCATGATGGCCGACCACATCAAAGTCGCTCGACCATGACTCGGTAACAAAAAGATATCCGCCATCGCTGGTCTGAATAATTTTAGAAAACGGGTTGCCTTCTTCCTTGCTTCCACCATAGCAATGTTGCCAGATGATATTTCCGGAAGGATCCATCTTAACGATCCAAACATCGTGAACACCCTTTACCTGGCAGTCGGATGAAACATCGCCGCCATGATCTGTTACCAGTCCGAACAGGATATAATTGCCATCTGCCGTCGGATAAATATCTTCAATGATATCATTTCCGGGCCCGCCGGGAGTTATCTGCCAGGCAATGGAAGGCGGTGTTTGAGAGAATACGAAGGAAATGCTGAAAACTGACAGGAAACTCAACAGCAGCATGTAATGAAACTTCATCCGGTAATTATTGAAGGTTTGAGAAAAATCAAAAGTACACAAAATGGAAAAACCGGCAGGATAGGATCGATGCCGTTAAAGGTGCTGCCGATTCGCTTATTTTTACGAGATGAATGAAAGAAACCGCATCCGCAAAGCTATTCCCGCCCTGGTCATGATTGCCTGCTTTTTTATTGGAACCACTACAGGCTATCTGACCAATGACCTTGCGGCAGGCATCTTAATCGGATCAGGAACCGGGCTTATCATAATGAGTATCCTGCGCATGGTGATGAAACGAAAGAAAAAAACTCCGGCGGAAGATGCTAATTCAGCAGATGAATAGATTTATCGCATCAGCAGTTGCCTATTTATCTTTTTTAAAGTTCCTTTACCCTAAAAAAAGAAACTATGCATTTCCCCGACAACGTAAAGTATACCAAAGACCATGAATGGATACGGGTAGAAGGCACCACAGCCTTTGTGGGCATTACCGATTTTGCACAGGGTGAATTGGGCGACATCGTATATGTTGACATCAATACAACCGGTGAGACCCTTGACAGGGATGCTGTGTTCGGCACGGTGGAAGCTGTAAAAACAGTATCTGACCTGTTGCTGCCGGTGAGTGGTGTCATTCAGGAAGTAAATACCGCCCTGAATGATCAGCCGGATGCTGTGAATAAAGATCCATACGGCACGGGCTGGATGGTAAAAATGTCCATCAGCAATCCGGCGGAGCTTAACGAACTGATGGATGCTGCTGCCTATAAACAGATGATCGGACAATAGTATTTCTTTACCAGGTATCTGTCCGGATTTTATTTGTGAATGCTATCCTATGCCCATGCCTTTAATAAAAAATTTCGGATACTTCCTGCTGTGGCTGCTGGTGATACTTTACCTTTCCTTCACCCCCTTAAAAAACTGGCCGCAGCCAACCATTTTTCAAAAATTATACATTGATAAAGTGGTTCACATCTTTATGTACGGTGTGTTGAGTTTTCTTTTGATGCGGAGTGTCTTCCTGCATCAGCAGAAACGGATGCCACGCTTTGATACCATACTTGCTGTCCTGCTTTTCTCGGCCGGCACAGGTGTATTGATTGAAATCTTACAACCTCTGCTTACCGCCTTCCGCAAGTTTGAATGGCTGGATATGGTGGCAAATGCAACAGGCGCCCTGACAGGTATTTTTCTGTTCCGGTGGTACCTGACCAAAGAAAGAATGGGAATTGAGACAGTGCAGAAAAAATAATGCACTCCAACTATACATCATACTCACACTGGCTGATGTACGTTATATGATGCATTGAAAAAGTCCGCTGCATTGCGGAATCCTTTTTTTTGAGTTCGCACTGCTTTGTACCATTTGCTGCGCACCTTCAACCCCAGCAAGTGACTGCAACTGCTGTCAGAAAGGAATATGTATTTTTGAAAAGATGAAAAAGTTGATTCACAAACTTACCTCTTATAAAACTATCGCCATTCTTATGGTGGCGCTGCTCCCCTGCATAACTGTGGAGGCTCAGACACAGCAGGATGTTCAGCTGGCACTTGAATATTTCAAAAACGGAGAGTTTGAAAAATCGGCTGTGATGTATGAGAAGTTATACAACAAGGCGCCGGAGAACACCCTGTTTTTCCAAAATTATATACAAAGCCTCACTGCACTCCGGCAATTTGATGATGCCGTCAAGGCGATCAGGAAACAGATCAAGAAATTTCCCGCCGACCTCACTTACTATATTGATCTTGGGACGGTGTATCATCTGCAGGGCGAGGAGAAATCGGCGACCGCACAATACGATGAAGCGCTGAAGCTGTTAGGACCGGATGTGCCCATGGTGAATAAGCTGGCTTATAAGTTTCAAAATGCGGCATTGAATGATTATGCCATCGCATGTTACCTTAAAGCACGCAGGATCTTCAGTGCGGAAAACTCCGATTTGTTTTTGCCTGAACTTGCGGCATTGTACAGGAAGCAGAACGACATACCGGCAGTAGTGCGGACGTATCTCGACATCGTTGACTACAACCCATCCATGGCTGATGATGTGGAAGGGCAGTTGCAGCCGCTTATTGAACTCGCGCCATATGCCACCGCGCTGCAATCGGAGCTGTATAAACGCATTCAGAAGAAACCCGGAAATGAAGTGTATGCGGAAATGCTGATCTGGTATTTTATTCAGAAGAAGGATTTTACCTCCGCTTTTCAGCAGGTGAAAGCACTTGATAAACGCAACAGGGAAGAAGGGCAGCGTGTGTTTCAGTTTGCACAATCGGCTTTTGACGAAGGAAATTATGATGCCGCCCTTGCAGCTTATCAGTATATTATCAATGAAAAAGGGAAAGGCAGCATGCTGTACCTGCCGGCCCGTGCGAGCGAGCTCACTACAGAACGGACGAAAATCACCATTGCACACAACTATACGGCAGATGAGCTGACACAGCTGGAACGCAAATACGAATCCTATTTTACCGAGTTTGGCAAGAGCGCACAAACTGCCGTTACGATGCGCGACTTTGCCAGCCTGGAAGCAAAATATCTGCACAATATCGACAAGGCAATCAGCATTGCACAGGAAGCACTGAGCATACCAACCAACGAAAAAAAGCTGACCGGCTATCTTAAGCTCGACCTTGGCGATTATAACCTGATAAAAAATGAAGTGTGGGAAGCCACCTTGCTTTATTCGCAGGTGGATAAAGCCTTTAAAGAAGATGAGTTGGGTGAAGAAGCCCGTTTCAAAAATGCACAGCTCAGCTTTTACATGGGTGATTTTCCCTGGTCGCAGGCACAGCTTGATGTGTTGAAAGGATCCACTTCCGAACTGGTGGCCAATGATGCACTTGCCTTATCCGTGTTCATGACCGATAATATGGGTTTGGATACATCGACAGTACCAATGGAAATGTATTCACGCGCCGAACTGCTGATTTTTCAGAATAAGTTTGAAGCGGCTATTCAGACACTGGATTCCATTACCACCACATTTCCCGGCAATTCACTGGCTGATGATGTGTTGTTTTCCAAAGGAAGAATCTATCTCTCGAAACAGGATTATACTACCGCCGCTTCCGTGTTTGATCAATTAGATAAAAACTATTCTACCGACCTGCTGGCCGATGATGCTCTGTTTCAGCTGGCGGAACTGTATGAAAACTATCTCCACGATAAAGCCAAAGCCATGGATCTTTATAAGGATATCCTGCTCAAATATAAAGGCAGCATCTATGTAGTGGAAGCGCGTAAAAGATTCAGGGAGTTGAGGGGTGATGAAGTGAATTGATGAAACAATAATAATGCTGATACGCGCTAAAGGAATGAAATGCTCCATTCCAGTTTTTCCTGTCCGGCACGATACACCTCGATTCGCTGCCATTTTCCGCCATTTAGCTTAGATTTGCCAGCCTCACGCGTCTCTTTCCGGTGGTGCAATTTCCAGCTATGCAAAAGAACTTTTACCCAGTATTCTTCAGGGTCATTTGTGGTATTGCCTGTTTACTGCTCCTGGCTGTACCTGCTTTTTCACAACTATCATTCATTGAAATGACCCATATCAGCCTGCTTTCCGATGATGGTGATCAGGTAGGGATCAGGTTTCAACCCGGCAGCATGCAACAGCATGCAGTGACTACCCCATCAGGTGAAGCCGTTACTATTATTACAGACAAAGCAACACCGATTCTTAAAGCAGGATTTCCTGATCTGCCAAAACTCACGGCAAGCATCATTGTTCCTGATGATAAAAACATGTCTGTTAAAGTTGTGGCAAGTGTTTACCACGACTATGAAAATATCAGCGTTGCACCATCCAAGGGATCTATGCTGAGAGATATTGATCCCGCCTCTGTTCCATATAAAAATGGAGAAGCATACAGCGAAAACCAATTTGTTCCCAAACAACTCGCGGAGTTGCGTGATCCTTACATTCTGCGTGATGTGCGCGCACAAACCGTCATCGTTTACCCTTTTCAATACAATGCCGTTACTAAAACATTGCGCGTATATTCGGAAATTACTATTGCAATTACTCCCGATAACATTCCGCCAAAAAATGTGTTGCTGAGAAATGCTGCCAACCAGGTGAAACCGGTTGCGGAATTCAATGAGCTGTATGCCACGCAGTTCCTGAACTTCAAAAATGACACGCGCTACGATCCTTTGGAGGAAGCCGGCAATATGCTCATCATCAGCGATGGTGCTTACATGAACGCCCTGCAACCATTGGCAGACTGGAAAATTCAAAGAGGAATCCGCACGGAAATAGTAGATGTTGCTTTTATCGGAAATAATAAAACTGCCATCAAAAATTTTGTGGTGGATTATTACAATACCAAAGGACTCACCTACCTGCTGCTAGCCGGTGATGCTGCACAGGTGGCCTGCAGCAGCACCGGCGCAGGCGATTCAGACAACGACTATGGATATATAACAGGTGATGATCATTACCAGGAAATTTTTGTCGGCCGCTTTTCCGCGGAATCTGAGACAGACATCATCAACCAGGTGAACAAAACCATTTCGTACGAGAAGACGCCGTTGACGGACAATCATTTTTCAAAAGGCATCTGTATCGCTTCCAACGAGGGCGCCGGCATCGGTGATGAAGGCGAAGCGGACTTTGCGCATGAAGATATCATCCGCACACAATTGCTCGGATATGGTTACACGGAGGTGGCGGAGTTATTTGACGGCACGCATAATGCTCCCGATGCGCCCGGTAATCCCACGGCTGTTGACCTTTCCAATCTCATCGATAACGGGACAGGTGTCATTAACTACACCGGCCATGGAAGCGGCAGCAACCTGAGCACTACCAACTTCACCATCGGCAATGCAAACAGCCTCATCAACACCACGCAATGGCCGTTTATGTGGACGGTTGGATGCAGTGTCGGCAACTTCACCGGCACCACCTGCCTGGCCGAAGCACTGGCACGTTCCAGCCACAATGGTCAGCCGGCAGGAACGGTTGCATCTTTCATGTCCACTATTCTTCAGGCATGGGCCGAACCCATGGAAGCGCAGGATGAAATGAACCTGTTGCTTACAGAGAGTTACGAGGATAACATCAAGCGCACCTTCGGCGGACTTTCCATCAACGGATGTTTCAGCATGAATGACAAATACGGCGCAACAGGTTATAACATGACGGATACCTGGATATGCTTCGGTGATCCGTCGCTTGAAGTAAGAACAGCGCAGCCAACCACCATGCTGGCCACACACAATCCCACCATTGAACTGGGCAGCACTCATTTCATCATCACCTGCGATGCGGAAAATGCATTGGCCTGCCTTTCGGCAAACGGGATGGTGATAGCCACTGCCACCGTGCAAAGCGGCATGGCCGACCTTGCCATGGATCCGCTGACGATTGGTGATACCTTACTGCTTACCATTACCGGTTACAATAAAATACCATACATCGCTCCTGTCCCAACCACGCAGCCTGCCGGCCCGTTTGTTTATAATGGATGGCCGGTGATCAGCGATATAGCCGGCAACTACAACGGACTGGCTGATTATAATGAACCACTTGCACTGGATGTGACGATGCAGAATTTCGGATTGTCGGCGGCAACAGGTGTAACGGCAATCATTGCCACCACCGATCCTTACATCACAATTACAGATGGGAATGCTTCGTACAACACTATTCAAAGCAATACTGCCGTCCTGCAAACCAATGCCTTCACGCTTCACACAGCAGATAATATTCCTGACGGACATGTGGCATGGTTCAGTTGCACCATTACCGATGCTGCTGCCAATACATGGAATTCATCTTTTACAATACCGGTGAATGCACCATTGCCGATGGTTAACACTTTTAATATTGAGGATGCTGCGAGTGGCAACGGGAACGGATACCTTGATCCTGCGGAAACAGCGATGATTACCGTGTCTATGGGCAATACCGGCCACAGCAATTCAGCAAATGCCATCGCCACGCTGAGCACCTCAAACAGTTTTATCACCATCAATACGGCATCAGCAGTGATGGATAGCCTTATCACCGGTGAAAATCAAACAGCCACCTTTGAAGTTACGGTAGCACCCAATGCGCCTTACGGAATGAAAGTGCTATTGAACTGCGGGCTGACGGCCGGCGCATACAGCACAGCCAAAGAATTTACCACCATCATCAGCCCGGCCATTGAAGATTTTGAAACTAATGACTTCTCCTCTTTCGACTGGCAGTTGAGTGGTGTTGCCAACTGGTTCACCACTGCAGAAAATGCCTTTGAAGGAAATTATTGTTCGAGGTCGGGTGATGTAAATAACTTTCAGTCATCCACGCTGGAGATCGTTTTACCGGTTCAGTTTGATGACGTCATCTCTTTCGCCCATAAAGTTTCTTCCGAAGCCGGATATGATTCACTGGCATTTTTTATTGATGGCGTGCTTCAAAACAGATGGTCGGGAGAACTACCATGGTCAGTATCTTCTTATCCGGTTGACAGCGGCATGCATACCTTCAAATGGATATATGCTAAAGATGGTTATTTCTCCGACGGTGCCGATGCAGCATGGCTGGATGACATACACTTGCCCCCTTTCAAAGTGAATGCTGTAACCGGTTCATCAGCACCAGTAATTATTGGCGCTGCCTCCGTCTTTCCTAATCCATTTGAACTATTCACCACTATCACTTATCAACTGCCGCAACCTTCCGAGGTGAGCATCAGTTTGTGTAACCTCACAGGACAAACAGTGCTGCAACCGTTGATTCATGAAAAGCAATCCGCCGGCAACTACCGGCTGATGCTCGATTGCAGCCAGCTGCCGCAGGGGATTTATTACTGTTCAGTTACAATGGATGGAAAGACCTTTGTGAAAAAATTAATATTGAGCAGATAAGTAACAAAGTCGCAAGCAGTAACTGCAGGATCTACTTCACCGGCACTTCCTCCACTTTCAGGTCATCAATAAAAATTTCCTTTTTGCTGTTCGCATTCCAGAAACTGACCTGTATAGTATCTGCCTTCAATGATGGCAGTTTGTGAATGTCCACTGTTACCGTCTGCCATCTTCCCTGTTCGGTGTTACGCTGTATGCGCATCATGTTGTTCCTCACCTCCTGCCGCTTTGCCTGCAACTTAACCACGAATTGTGTCATGCCCCATACATCCCATTCCTTATCAGGAAAATAGATTTTTGCGCTGGCGCGTAACCACGATTCCCCGCCATGACTGACAGGCACCGAATATGCTTTCGAAAACTGAATGCTGTCATTCAAATGAATCAGCAAGCCTGAACCATATCCATTCACATTATACAGGCTGTCAAATACCGGTGACTTAAAGGTGCCGGTCACCTGCAATTGTTGTTGCATTGCGGATGGCATTTCTTCTTTGCTGTCCAGCATTTTTTTATCAGCAGGATCAATGGTTGTTCGCCCGAAGATTCTCCAGTAGTACGCACGCGTCATGTTTTCAGCTTCAAAAATTCCCTTTGCATGTGCCTGGTAGGTTTGCAACAGGTTGAGCCAGCAGCAAAACAAAACCAGCATCAGTGTAGCGATGCGGGCTATCTTCCGCTTCGCGGAAAAATCAAAAAATGCGGCTAGCGGAAAAATCAATACAGCATATGATTGCACCATTGCACGTGATCCGAAGCTGCCGCCATACCACCAGATATCCCAGGCGAAAACGATGTATATATTGATCAGCATAAAAATCAATGATGGCCAGAATACCGGCCTGAATTTCTTGTACAGGAAGAAGAAACCAATCAGCGCCAGGCACATGACCGGTGTATAAACCAGCCAGCCGTTTTTATAGGTAAAAATACCGTCGTATAAATGCGGATGCGCCCAGCTGAAACCCTGGTCCTGATAGCTGTAATACAGCCATTCGCCTGACAGTATTTTCCAGTAGATGAGTTGCGGTAAAACGGGCAATACGAAAGCGGCGCCTGCCATCAGTATCATATTACGATTTTGCCAGAAGAACGTGATCCTTCCTGCTATTGCAGGCCAGGCAACGATGCCCCAGAGAAATGGGATGCACAGAATAATGATCTCCGTCGGGCGTGTCACCGTTGCAAGTCCGCATAAGAAGCCGATACCGGCACTGATGGCAAATGACGGCCGGTCAAACCATTTTATCGTCAGCCATATCACGAGGCAGTAAATGGTAAAAAGATAATTATGCGCCATGGCGCCGGCATACGACACATAATTGAAATAATTGGTGGCAAGCACCAGCACCAGCAATACCGTAGCTGTAATCCCGTCACCAAAATAGCGCAGCAGATTTTTCCTGGCAAACCACAACCCGATCCATGCTATGCCAATGCTGCCGAAAGCAATCATCACCTGGTAAGGAAAAGAAAATCCGTCCACCTTATAATCACCCGCCACAGCCCATAGATGGGCAACACCAAAAAATGGCAGGTACATCAGCGACATGCCCATCGAATATTTCATGAGATAGTTTCCATTCGGCAACAGGAAGGCATTTCCAAATCCGTTCACCGGCTGATATTGCTCCAGAATATATGGAAGCTGATGCAGCTTACTGATGTCATCATAAAAAAAAGAAGGGAGATAGAGGTAATAACCCATCACATCCCAGCTTATAGTAGCTTCCGTTGCGGGAATATTCCACTTCGGATAAAGGAAAGCCGAAACAGTCAGGAAGATGATGCTGAACAGAAAGGCAGCAAATGAAACCGGATGACTTTCCCTGTATTTCAGCATGCAAACAATAATTGCCTGCAAGCTGCAGCAATTTTATTTCCCATGCAAGAATGCAGACTCCGGCACAATGGCCTGCTGCATTTAAAAATCCAAGTGATAACAGTTGCTGAAAATGACAATACCATACCCGAAAGGTGAGTTGATCTCATCCCCTGAGCAGGATCAGCTGTCATTGATGCTGCAGCATCACACTCATATATCACGACTGAAAATAAATCGCCTCCTGATTAAACCAAACTGATATTTTTGAGTCGATAGGCTCACAGCCAAAAAACACCAATGACTTTACGCTACAGTGGGGTACGTTGTCTTCTTCCATCTGATTATAAAAAGTCAATTATTTTTTTCAGCCTGCTTTTTTTGCTGACCTGCCGGTTTTCCTTTGCTCAAGCGGGTAAAGATTCCATTGAAACAGCGCGTCAACTTCGCGATGAAATGAAACTGCGGAAAGCAACCGATCTGCTGCATGCTTATCATCAGCATCACCCGGAAGACATCAATGCATTGTGGCTGCTCGCACAAACCACATACTGGCGTCACCAATACAAGCGGTCGGTGCAGCTTTATGATGCTGCGCTGCAACTGCAGCCTGATAAAGAGCTGCTTCAACTGGATTATGCGAGGTCGCTAATTGGTATGGAGGAATGGGAAAAAGCGGATTCTATATTGGGGCTTTCAGAAAGCAGGAATCATTACTACTCTGATGGCTTGCTGTTGCGGTCACGCATTTTTTTCCACCTTGGCAATTATGATGCTGCCAAAGAATACAGCGAGAAAGCGCTGATCAGCTACAACCAAAACACGGAAGCGCAATTGTTGCTGATGGATATCAAAAGAGCGATGTCACCCTGGTTACTTTTCAATACCGGTTTCGGCTGGGATGATCAGCCGCTGCAAACCTTTTCACCCGGCGCAGAGAGCGGCTTTCATGTGAATGCCCTGCTGAGCCCTTCCATCACAGTTTATGCTCCGGTGTTTTTCTTTCACGACAGCACACAGGCAGCATTGCTTCTTTCTGCCGGTAATCTTTTTGTTTTTAAGCAAATCGGATTATCACTGAAAGGTGATCTCGGTATCGTAAAATTCCCATCTGGTAACCAATCAGACTGGACGGGAAGCCTTGCCGCACAGGAGATTTTTGCGAAGCATGTGCAGGCAGATTTCCGGCTGGAACACAAACCGTATTTCCATACCATCGCCAGTCAGCAAAGCAATATCAGTCAGACGCATCTTGCCTTTTCCATCGGCTGGAACGATCAACAAAGCTGGAACGGAAGTGCAGGCATAGATGCCGGTATCTTCCCGGATGACAACAGTGTATCTTCCGTTTACGGCTGGTTGTTTTGTCCTCCGGTAAGGCTGGCGGCTGTTGAATTGCGTGCAGGCTATGCATTCAACTTCAGCAACTCACGAGAAAGCAGGTTTGCGCCGGGCGAAACGTATGAGGAATTTCTTAATCATTATGCGACCGACAGCACGGTAAAGGGTGTGTATGATCCTTATTTCACGCCTTTAAATCAACAGATACACGCAGCATTGTTATCGTTCATCAGTCATCCTTCTGCCAGCTTTTCCGCAGGGCTCAACCTGCAGCTTGGCATATTCGCTCATGCCGATGCCCCCTACCTGTATTTACAATCAACAGATACAGGCACGGAACTGACCACGGGTTACGCGAAAAACACACGATATACGCCGCTGGAGGTGAGTGCCTCCTGCACCTATCAGGCATCAGATAAAATAGCACTCGGTGCATCGTACCTGTACCGTCATACCTTTTTTTACAACAGTCAGTATGCAGGCTTCACGTTAAAAATCAGTTGCTGGAATGATAAGAAGGGATGACAAAGATCTATGGCGTTTTCGCGAAGCCAAATCAATTAATGCATCCGACCGTTTTATTTTAATGGTGCTGGTAACGGCCGGTATCATCAGCATACTGGTATTTGCCGACTGGTGGTTCCGCCGCATGCATGTGGCCAACTGGATGTTCTTTATCACGCTCAGCCTGATTTTCTGGTGGGGGCTGGCACGGCTGGTATTGATGTGGATCAACAACCTGGGCATACAGAAACCGCTTCCTGTTTCACCTGGAAAAAATTTGCGGGTTGCCATCTTCACCACGAGTTCACCCGGCGAGCCGCTGGAAATGTTTGAGAAAACGCTGGCTGCCTGCGCTGCCATCCATTATCCGCATACCACATATTTACTGGACGATACACGGGATATACGTTTCAAAGAAGTAGCAGAAAAAAATAATGCCGTATGGCTTGAACTCGTGGGCATTCCCGGTGCCAAAGCCGGAAAAATAAATGCGGCGCTGCAACTAACCTCGGAAGATTTCATCCTGGTGCTGGATCCCGATCATATTCCATTCCCCGAATTTTTTGAACACACCCTGGGATTTTTCAAGGATGAAAAAGTGGGCTTCGTGCAGGTATGCCAGGCCTATTACAATCAGTACCGGTCATTCACGGCGAAAGGCGCAGCAGAACAAACCTATTCCTTTTATGGCCCCACGCAGATGAGCTTGCATGGCTATGGCTGCGCCGTTGCCATCGGCGCCAATTGCACCTTCAGAAGAAAAGCGCTGGAAAGTATCGGTGGCCACGGCATCGGATTGGCGGAAGACCTCATCACCTCTATCAGGCTGCATGCCGCAGGCTGGAAATCTATTTACAACCCGGTAGTGTTGAGTCGCGGACTGGTGCCCGAAGACTTCGGTTCATTTTGCAAACAACAACTGAAATGGTCGCGTGGCGTGTTTGAGGTAACATTTGTGGAGATACCAAAACTCTTCCGTCGTCTTTCTTTCTGGCAGCGCATTTCTTATTTCACCATTGGCACCTATTACTTAGTCGGTGTGATGCAATTTTTCTTCACCCTTCTTCCCTTTATCTTCTTCCTCACCGGCATCCTTCCCGCCACCATGCCATTCGCCGATTTTCTGATACACGGTTCCTTCGTTGCCTTGTTCGGAATCTCATCTTACCTGTTCATGCAGCGATGGCTCTGTCATCCTGCCATGGAACGCGGCCTGCACTGGCGCGGCATGGTATTGAAATATGCCTGCTGGCCGGTATTCCTCATCGGCTTTTTGCTGGGTGTGGTGAATGCTGATATTCCATACATACCGACAGCTAAAAAGGCCGTAACCGGTTACTTCACGCCATTTGCCCGTCCATTGGTGTTGCATGTACTGCTCTTCCTTGTTACCAGCATCAGCGTGTTCAGTTACCGGCGATATGGTATGCCGGAAGTGGAACTGGTAGCTACTGCGGAAAAAACCTGGGCCATGTTCGCCTTTGCGCTGATCGCCTTTGCCATGTCGGTGGGAGGAATTTTTGCAGCGCTTGAAGCAAGAAGGCTGAAGGAAGAAGATCCCTGGGACACGGTGGATATAGACAAACTAAAAACGACGCAGCATGAGCAATAAGATTTTCCGCATTTCAACCACACTCACAGCCATTATATTAGCGGCAGGCATTATTGCCGCATTACTATTGCTGGGAAAAGCCACCCGTGGTCCCCTTTCCAACTTCTTCTCCTTTACCGGGCACATGGCGAGTAATGTGGAGAAGAAGGTGATCATCGAGCAGCGTGAAGACAGGCGCGCGGATAAGCTCAGCTGGTTTGAAACCTACCGGCACGATGCAAGTACGCTGAAAAATCCGGCGAGCATCTTATTCGGTGCCTTTGATAACAACACCACTGAAAATTTCAAAAGCATCATTGACCTGGAGGATTCTTTGCACGTTACGTTGCCGCTTATCCATATTTACTGTGCATGGGGCAGTAAGGAAGAGGAAGCGTTTCCGGCGCAGAAAGTGAGGAGCATCCTCGAACTTGGTTCACTGCCGGTTATCACGTGGGAGCCGTGGCTCACCGATTTCGATGGAAGGGATCATCCGCAACTGAAGAAGACCGACAAACGCGACAAGCACGGACTGAATGATGTAGCCAACGGTGTATATGATTTTTATATCAGCGAATGGGCCGATGCGGCAGCGAAGACAGAGGCACCCATTTTTCTGCGGGTCGGCCATGAAATGAATGATCCCTACCGGTATCCCTGGGGCCCGCAAAATAATACGGCCAAAGAGTTTATCGCCGCATTCAGGCATATCCATGATTTGTTTATCAGGGCAGGCGCCAACAATGTTATCTGGATCTACAGCCCGCATCCCGCTTATGGTTACTTCCGCGATTTTTATCCCGGCGATTCTTACGTGGATTATATCGGTTGTGGCACACTCAACTATGGAACGGTGGCAACGTGGAGCAAATGGTGGACCTTTGATGAGATCTTCGGCAAATATTATCCGCAGCTTTCTTCCTTCAGCAAACCCGTTATGCTCACCGAGTTCGGTTCACTCGGTGTGGGCGGCAACAGGAGTGAATGGTTTGAAAACGCATTGGACAGCCTGCCGCGAAAATATCCGGCGGTGAAGGCGGTTTTGTTTTTTCACTTCAGTGATGACAGAACCACTACACAACAAGCTCTCAACTGGTATTTCAAAGACGACAGCCTTACCAACTTAACCATCAGGAATTGTCTTGCACGGCTGGAAAGGACAAACTAATTGGCACCTCAGTAAGTAATGATTATCCTTGTTTGGTTAACTGCCAGCATGGGCATTTCCCGCCAATCCGGATTTTTTTCAATCCTCACTGATTGCGATGTGGATTTACAATCCTCCGCAAGCCCATTCGAGCAATGCGGACATATTTTATTCGGATGTAAATATATTTCAGGGCGAGTCAATATAAATCTACAATAACGGGGATCCTTAGATTGTAAGAAGTTAATATCCTCACCATAAAGTCATTCAGCAGGAACCTCCTGACCCTCAGTGTCCACTTCTTACATTGACAGCAATTGTTACTGCAATAAATACTTTGTTGTTCATAATGGCTTCATACTATTATACATTGCATGGTATCTGAGGTGAGGATTGAAAATCCTCTTCTCATAAAGTCCGGATTGAAAAAAATCCGGACTAACGGGGGAATTTTTTGTCTCTGTATTAAATCTAACAAACTGCTATCAAAGGTTGTTGGTCTGTGCCTCCCACAAGTTTTGGCTAAAACCAACAGCAGCGAAATATCTTGTCTAACCGGATATGCCGGTTTTCAGATTATTAGTAGTTTAATATCCTCACCATGCAGTCATTCAGCAGGAACCTCCTGACCCTCAGCACCCAGTTCTTACATTCACAGCAATTGTTGCTGCAATAAATACTTCGGTCTTCATCGTGACTTCACACTATTATATATTGACTGGTATGTTAGGTGAGGATTCAAAATTTTCCTCTCATAAACTCAGGATTGAAATAAATCCGGACTAACGGGAAAAACAATTTTCTTTCCGGACTTATTCATTATTTAGTGCTAAATTCTGAACGTGTCCGCAATCCCGCAACGTCAACTGGCCGCCATCATGTTCACCGATATGGTGGGTTACACTGCTTTGATGCAAACGGATGAGAAACAAGCGCGGGCAAATCATTTGCGTCATAAAAAAGTTTTCGATGAAAGCGTGGCTGCATACAATGGAAGAGTACTGATGTATTACGGTGACGGAACACTGAGCATTTTTTCTTCCGCGCTCGACGGTGTCCATTGCGCCATTCGCATTCAGCAACAATTATTGCAATCCCCAAAAGTTGATTTGCGCATTGGTATTCATACCGGAGATGTAACACTTGAAGAAGATGGTGTATATGGTGATGGCGTGAACATCGCATCAAGGATTGAAACGCTGGCAGTGCCCGGCGGAATTTTTATTTCAGAAAAAGTTCTTGATGATATCCGGAATCAGAAAGACATCCTGGCCACCGAGGTCGGCTACTTTGAATTAAAAAATGTACTCGAACCCATTCATGTATTTGCCATCGCCAATGAAGGACTAGTGATTCCCACTCGCAATGATATAAAAGGCAAAACCAAACAACCTGTCAATTCCCTCGCTGTGTTGCCGTTCATCAACCTCAGCGGCGATGCTGAAAATGAATATTTCAGTGATGGCATTACAGAAGAACTGCTGAATGCACTTACTGCGGTGGAAGGACTTCGTGTAACCTCCCGCACGTCTTCATTTGCCATGAAAGGCAGGCAACTCGACATCCGCGACATCGCGGCAAAGCTGAACGTGGATAAACTGCTTGAAGGCAGTGTGCGTAAAGCTGGCAACCGTGTACGCATCACGGCGCAGTTGGTAAATGCGGTTGATGGCTTTCACATCTGGAGTGAAACCTATGACCGCGACCTTACTGATATTTTCCAGGTGCAGGATGATATCAGTAAAATCATTGCGAATAAATTAAGAGCAAAACTTTCATTGTCGCACAAAGAGGAATCGCTGGTGAAAATCTCTACCCAAAATCTCGACGCATATGCACTGTTCCTGAAAGGAAAATCTTTCAACAACAAAGAAACGCCTACTGAAATGTTTAAGGCGATTGAATGCTACAAGCAGGCGATCGCTCTTGAACCCGGTTTCGCCTTGGCCTACGCCACACTTGCAGGAGCCTATGCCATGCTCGGAAGTGTTGGTGTGATTCCGGGAAAAGAAGCGCATCAACTCATCTTGAATGCGAGCAACCGTGCATTGGAGCTCGATGCCTCACTTGCACAGGGCCACGTAGGACGCGGTATCGCGCAATTGTTTTTTGAATGGAATTGGAAGGAAGCCTATCAATCATTAATGACAGCAATAGCATTGAATCCGGGAGCAATGGAAAGTTATTGGGTGCTTGGCTATTATTACCTGGTGATGGATGAGCCTTCTCAGGCAGTAACCGCTTTTGAAAAAGCGTGGCAACAGGATCCTCTTTCCATGTCCGTAGCGCGTTCACTTGGCATCGCTTATTTTTATGAGCACCGCTATGATGATGTCATCCGTCTTTCCAACATGCAATTGGATGTGATTCCCGGCAACTGGTATGCCTTGTCCATCAAAGGTTTTTCTATTGGCCTTAAAGGTAACTGGGAGGAAGCATTGGAAATTCAGAAGCAGTCGCTTGAAATGTCTGGTGGTTCAGCATTGGCGATTTCATATCTTGCTTACTGTTATGGAAAACTTAACAGGAAGGAAGAAGCCATGGAAGTGGTAAAGCAACTGGAAGATTTTCACTTGCAACATCCTGAACTGGCAAAATACCAGGATCTCTGTCTCGCATGGTATGGTATCGGCAACTTTGAAAAAGCGTTCGAATACCTTTTCAAATCAATTGAACAACAGGAAGAGATGATCAGCTATATGATCAATTCGCCGGTGTATGCAGCATTGAGAAATGATCCGCGCTATGCATTGTCAAAAAAGAAAATGAATCTTTGAAGTTGGCTTTGTCCAAGGTCGGCGTCCTGTCGACCTATTTGAAGCAGTTTTAGTCTTAAGTGAAAAAATTTTGGCGAGGACGCCTACCTCGGACAGACATGCAGTCATTCAGGAAGTACCTCCTGACCTTAAGCAACCAATTCTTACATTGACCGCAATTGTTGCTGCAATAAACACTTCGTTCCTCATCGTGACCTCATACTCTTATATATTGAATGATATATGAGGTGAGGATTGAAAATCCTCCTCTGATAATGTCCGGATTGAAAAAAATCCGGACTAACGGGACTAACGGGGCAAAAATGGCGACTTATGCCTTGGAACACAAGAAAACGGTGCATATAAATTTAATGGGGCAACATTTGAAAAATTCACTCTATGCCAAGCGACAGAAGAACTACCGCTGATATGGGCTGCTGTGTAATCCCCTCACGTGGCGTTCACGAAGTCAATCGATTTTTATATTTCACTTTTTTCAATTCATCCTTGTCGTTAGTTCACATTTTCTGCGCGAAGATTCGTGCTTCGTATTCCCCCTTTTTTTAATTTCGCTACGAACTTCTTCATTAGCGGCAAGTTTAACCATCACACAACCGACATAATAAATAATAATCTGCAAACTATTTAAATGCAATCCAACGACCTTCACGAAATCAATAAGCTCAAACTTCATCGATTAATATTTTTTTCAGACGCAGTATTGGCTATCATAATCACACTCTTGGTTATTGAACTTCACCTTCCGGATTTGGCTGACAGTAGTTCGGCTACAGAAATGTTTGAAAAGCTGCTGTACATGGTTCCAAATTTCGGCGCATTCCTTATTTGCTTTTTGACAATAACACAAGCCTGGGTGGGGTTAAATACGCTTTTTAGTGCGGTTGTTAAGTATGACAATACACTTGGACTGCTCAATGCATTCTCACTTCTTCCGATTTGTTTACTGCCTTTTGTCGCATCTTTAATAGGCAACTATTTTGACAACCCGGCGTCCTTTATTTTTTTGAGCGGCGTCTCATTTGCGAGTTCCATAGCACAATCCTTTGTCAACCGACATCTTTTCAAAAACAAAATGCTTTCACCATTAGTTGACCACAAGTATTTTGAAAAATTAATGAAAACAGCTATTGTATTTCCTATTGTTTCATTATTAATCGGACTGACCGCATATCTTAGCACACTGTTATCTTTCTCTTTATTCATGTTGGCAATTTTATATTCTATGTGGATCTTGCATAAAATGAAGCTCACAAGCGACTAAACCATAACATGACAAGTTACGCAAAATATGAACCGACACATTTTAAGACAGAAAACAAACCAGCCATTCACCAGGGCTTAGTATTAGCGGACGCGCAATGCTTATTGCAAGCGTTGTCCTTCTATTTTACATTTGTGCCTGCCGACAGTTTAATGCTTCGTCATGTCCGCCATCGCCAAGCCCTGAACCGTGAGCCTGTGAAATAACCCCTTTTTGGCGCAAGCGTCCGCTTGCGCCAAAAAGGGGAATATACCGGCATTAGTGCACCCTTCAAAGTTTATACTCACCGCACTACGTCATACCCGAAGTGCTATCTTTATTCCAGAAAATTCCTGCTGCACAATGACAAAACCCGACATCTATAAACCCAAAAATAAAATACGCGTGGTAACTGCCGCTTCGCTGTTCGATGGCCATGATGCGGCTATCAACATCATGCGGCGCATCATTCAGTCAAGCGGCGCCGAAGTGATTCACCTCGGCCACGACCGCAGCGTGCAGGAAGTGGTGGACTGCGCCATACAGGAAGATGCACAGGCCATTGCCATGACGAGTTACCAGGGCGGCCATATGGAATACTTCAAGTACATGTTTGACCTGCTGCAGGAAAAAGGTTGTTCACACATCAAGATATTCGGCGGCGGCGGCGGCGTCATCCTTCCGGCTGAAATTGAAGAACTGCAGCAATACGGCATCGCGCGCATCTATTCACCCGACGACGGCCGCGCCATGGGCCTGCAGGGGATGATTAACGACATGCTGCAGCAATGCGACTTTCCCACAGGCATGCATTTGAACGGAGAAGTGAAGGAACTGAAGAACCGGAATCCGCATGCCATCGCCACACTGATTTCCGGCGCGGAAAATTTTCCGGAACAATCAAAGCCACTGCTGGATGAAGTGCATCAATTATCAAAACATGTGAAAACACCGGTGCTGGGTATCACCGGAACCGGTGGCGCCGGAAAATCTTCTTTGGTGGATGAACTGGTGAGAAGATTCCTCATCGACTTCAAAGAAAAAACGATCGCTATCATTTCCGTGGATCCTTCTAAACGTAAAACAGGCGGCGCACTGCTGGGTGACCGCATCCGGATGAATTCCATCCGCAACGAAAGAGTGTTCATGCGTTCGCTCGCTACACGACAGTCCAATCTTGCGCTGAGCAAGTACGTGAAGGAAGCCATCGACATTGTGAAGGCCGCGCAATTTGATCTCATCATTCTCGAAACTTCCGGCATTGGCCAGAGCGACACCGAAATCATCGAACACAGCAACCTGAGTTTGTATGTGATGACACCGGAATACGGTGCAGCTTCACAGCTTGAGAAAATTGACATGCTCGATTTCGCCGACATCATCGCCCTCAACAAGTTTGACAAACGCGGCGCACTCGATGCATTGCGTGATGTGAAGAAACAATACAAACGCAATCACCAGCTATGGGAAGTGGACGACGATGACATTCCCGTTTTCGGCACTATAGCTTCTCAGTTCAATGATCCGGGCATGAACCGGCTGTACAAATCGGTGATGGATAAAATTGCGGAAAAAACAGGCGCAGCACTGCAACCTCATCTCGATATCACGAAGGAGATGAGTGAAAAAATTTACATCATTCCGCCTGCACGCACACGGTACCTGAGTGAGATATCAGAGAACAACAGGAAATATGATCAGTGGGTGACGCAACAAAGCGCCGTGGCGCAGCAACTTTTTGCATTGCACACCTCAAGAAATATTCTCGAAAGCGCATCAGAAAACGCCGGCGAAAAAACAACAGCCATTGCGCACTTGAATGCACACTATTCCAATCTCGAATTATTATTAGACGGCCAAAACAGGAAACTGCTGGAAGGCTGGGAAACAAAATGTAAAAACTACCGTGATGAATTTTATGTCTATAAAGTGCGCGGCAAAGACATCAAGGTAAAAACACACACCGAATCTCTTTCGCACACGCAAATTTCAAAAGTGGCGACGCCGAAATTTGAAGCCTGGGGAGAAATTCTGAAATGGGCTTTGAAAGAAAACTTCCCCGGGGAATTTCCATATACCGCCGGCATCTATCCTTTCAAACGCGAAGGCGAAGATCCGACTCGCATGTTTGCCGGTGAAGGCGGGCCGGAGCGCACCAACAAACGATTCCATTATGTTTCATTAGGCCTTCCCGCCAAAAGATTGTCCACGGCATTTGATTCGGTTACGCTCTACGGACAGGATCCTGAATACCGCCCGGATATCTATGGCAAAATCGGCAACAGCGGCGTTTCCATCTGCTGCCTCGATGATGCGAAGAAATTATACAGCGGTTTCAACCTTGCTGATCCCAAGACATCCGTGTCGATGACCATCAATGGCCCTGCTGCCATCATCACCGGCTTTTTTATGAACGCTGCCATCGATCAGCAATGTGAGTTGTACATTAAAGAACATGGGCTGACGGAAATGGTGAATGAAAAGATCGCGGAGATTTATAAACGGAAAGGAACAAAGCGTCCGGCTTACCAGGGCGCGTTGCCGGAAGGAAATAATGGCCTGGGACTGCTGCTGCTGGGTGTTACCGGCGACCAGGTATTGGAAGCAGACGTTTACAAAAAGATAAAGGAAAACACCCTCCACCAGGTTCGCGGAACGGTGCAGGCCGACATCCTGAAAGAAGACCAGGCACAGAACACCTGCATCTTCTCCACGGAGTTTTCATTGCGGCTGATGGGAGATGTGCAGGATTATTTCATCAAACATAAGGTGCGTAATTTCTACAGTGTTTCCATTTCAGGTTATCATATCGCAGAAGCGGGCGCTAATCCCATCACGCAACTGGCCTTTACGCTGGCCAACGGATTTACGTACGTGGAATATTATTTAAGTCGTGGTATGCACATCGACGACTTCGCACCTAACCTCTCCTTCTTCTTTTCCAATGGCATTGATCCTGAATATGCAGTAATTGGCAGAGTAGCCAGAAGAATATGGGCCAAAGCCATGAAGCTGAAGTATGGTGCGAATGAACGATCACAGATGCTGAAGTACCACATTCAAACCAGCGGCCGTTCATTGCATGCACAGGAAATTGATTTCAATGATATCCGCACCACGCTGCAGGCACTGTATGCTATTTATGACAATTGCAATTCGCTGCACACCAATGCTTATGATGAAGCGATTACCACGCCCACGGAAGGAAGCGTTCGCAGAGCCATGGCCATTCAGTTAATCATCAACCGTGAATTAGGATTAGCGAAAAATGAAAATCCGATGCAGGGATCTTTTATCACGGAAGAACTTACGGATCTTGTGGAAGAGGCAGTGCTTACCGAATTCGATCGTATCACGGAACGTGGTGGCGTGTTAGGCGCCATGGAAACCATGTATCAGCGCGGAAAAATTCAGGAAGAAAGCATGTACTATGAAACATTAAAACACAATGGCGAATATCCGATCATTGGGGTGAATACCTTCTTAAGCTCAAAAGGATCGCCAACCATTGTGCCTTCAGAAGTGATACGTGCCACCACGGAAGAAAAAGAATACCAGATCAGCATGCTGGCTGAACTGCACAGAACGCATAGCGATATTGCCGCTGAGTTGCTTTCAAAGTTGCAGTCCACCGCCATTCAGAATAAGAACATGTTTGAATCGCTGATGGAAGTAACCAAATACTGTTCGCTGGGACAGATTACGAATGCATTGTTTGAGGTGGGCGGGCAGTACCGGAGAAATATGTAAGACTGCAACTATTGACAATCCTGCGGCAGTCCCAACTCCTCCCGCATCGCACGGTCTGCATTGTTGTGATGCTTCCAGTAATCACTCATCATCGTTTTGTTCAGTGTTGCAGTGGTCGTCAGCAGTTTTCCGTCAAATCCCGGAAATGTTTCTTCCCAAGCGGTAATCCTGAAAGGAAAAACTTTTTCAAAATGAATATGTAACGTGTGTTGCTGCGTGGTGTATTCAATCGTGTAAATATTTTCGGTTCCGCCCTGCTGCAACGACAGCTTCGCTGTTTGCACTTCCAATGGAATATGCGTCATCCGTGTATATAAACTTCCCGGCAACAAACGATGCTCGCCTTCCGGTAGCTTTTCAGGTGCAATCCTGATAAGGTTCCACAACTCATCTTCCGGAATTCCATCTTCCAGGCTCATGGCTTTATCGCCTTCCTCTTCAAAATAAGAATACGATGCGACATGATATTTCTTCCCCTGTTTATTCATCTGCATATAGGTGATGCCGCACCATTCCTGCACACTCGCAGTCACTTTTACCGCATCAGGATAATTATGCAGGTCAACCGGTGAAAAGACAGACAGCATCATCGAATACGGATAAATACCCGTGTTGAATTTCTTAACCAGGTTAAGTTTCATCACCGGCAGGCGGTCAACTCCGGCCGCTTCCAGGCGATCCAGTTTTACTTGCTTTGAAGCGGAAAAGTCTTCTGTCACAAAAATGGTGATGGCATTGCCTTCATGTATCTCGCCGTAACGTGCCTGCTTCAGGTTGTAAGAACAGATTTCCGCCTTGCCACCGTACCAGTAATTCTTAAATGCATCCGTTAATACAAACGGCTCCTTCATGGTGGCAGGCACTTCATTTTTACCGCTTTCATTTTGCCTTGCACCGGCATCATCGCTGCAACTGTTTAATGTTGTGATGATGCTGAAAAAGTTGAGGGACACGAAAAGCAGAAACGTTGATCTGTACATAGCAACCGGTTTACTGAAGAGGAAAATCACTGCCTGAAAAGCGTTCAAATATACAAAGCAAAGGCCGTACTGCTGTGTTCTGCGGTACGGCCTTCGGGAAACAATATTCAATGTAAGCAGTGCCTGCGCTTTAGATGAGGAAAGCCCTACCCGTTATACAATTCATCGTAGTATTCATCGGCCATCCTGTTGGATTCAAACATGGGAAACACGCTGTGCATACTTTCCTTCATCATCTTGATCCATGCCGAAGGCTTTTTGTAGTACATCGGTATGATACGGTGTTCGAGTATTTCGTACAGATGTTCCATGTCCTGCATATCCTGTATGTGCACCGCAGCCTGCTGATCAGCCCATGGAATGATGAATGAATTTTCCTTGGTAGCATATTCCGGTATCCATCCGTCATCTGTTGAGAAGTTGATGGCGCCGTTCATGGCCGCCGTCATGCCGGAAGTTCCCGACGCCTCACGCGGAACACGCGGTGTATTCAGCCAGATGTCGGCACCTGCTTTCAGCTCGCGCGATAACCGCAGCTCATACCCGACCAGCACAGCCATGTTTTTATATTTTTTAGAAAGATGCACGAGGCTGTTGAACGTGGAGATGGCTCCGTAATCGGTAGGATAAGGTTTGCCCGCCCAGATAATCTGTACAGGCTGATCGGTGCGTGTCATCAGCTTATCAAACCTGTCAATGTCCTGCGTGATGAGATCGGGCCGCTTATAGCCCGCAAATCGTCTTGCCCATACAATGGTCAGTATATCCTGATCGAATATTTTTCCCGTCTGATCCGCTACGGTTTCAAACAACTTCGACTTCAGATATTTCTTCCGGTTCACGAGGTATTTGTAACGGTGCTTGCTCATGAAATCATACATCGTTGCGTCCACCCAATAGTGGCTGTTCTGCGAATTGGTGATGGCTATGATGGGGCAAACACCTTCATACTTCGACCACATGCCGCGGGATACTTTTCCGTGCAGCTGTGAAACACCATTGGCAAGCCGCGCAAAACGCAGCGCGCATAGAGAATGATCGAAAACGTCTCCTGTTGTTTTCGAAAGGGTCCGCGCTTCTTCCAGTGACAAGCCGCAGAAATATCCCAGCTTATGAAGGAGATAGATATCATGCTTCTCATTGCCCGCTTCTTCCGGCGTATGCGTGGTAAACACGAGGCGCTTTTTAACTTCATCGAGACTCTTGTATTTCTGGTAGAGGTAGAAAGCGGAAGAAAACCCATGTGCTTCATTGAGATGCACCACTTCAGCATTAAAGCTCAGGTAATCGAGCAGCTTGGCACCGCCAATACCCAACAGGATGAACTGCGCTATTTTAGCTGCAGTGTCCGGATCATACAAGTGATGACTGATGGATTGCGCCAGGTAATCATTCTCCGGTATATCCGTGGTCAGGAAAAACATTGGCACCGTATTAAAATAATGTGGCGCAAGATATTTGGCGGTTACCCAAACCGGGTGACTGTTGATTTCTATCGTGAAGCGTATGCCGGTATCTTCAAGAAAGGAGTAGTTCTTTTCCAGAAAGAGCGCATCCATCGACTGATCCTGTTTGCGGATCTGATCGTAGTAACCGTACTTCCAGAGAATGCCGATGCCAATCATGTTTTGCTGCAGCTCATAAGCACTTTTCATGTGTGATCCGGAAAGAAAACCCAAACCGCCCGAGTAGATTTTCAGGGCCTGGTCAACGGCGAACTCCATACTGAAGTAGGCCACACGCTTGCTGTATTTTTTGTTGTAGGTATATGGATGCTTGTATTTTGTTTCAAAGAGATTCATGTCTGTTTTTTTGATGAAGAATGAAGCAACGCTTTTTGCAAAGCGGGCGCTAAAATATCAGAAGAATTTGGTTTCTCCACGCCAACTGTAAGAATGACCTGCGAAAGCAACAGGAGAAATATGATGGAAATCAGGTTTGACTGCACACCAACTTATTTAATGTAAAAATTTTGCTGCGCGGAACAGGTGGCATCAATTTGCATGAAGCAACAAACCGCTTCATGATGTTCCCCTGAAAATGACAACCGCCTGACACAGGAATTAAAGCAGATTAACATACTTTACAGTATCTTTAGGAATCAATTCCGATGTATGAAAAAAATCCTGTGCACCATCGCATTGTTTTTATTTCCCGGCTTATCCTTTTCGCAGCCAGGCTTCTCATTTCCGCATACCGATGCCATCTGGGGACAGTTTAACGGAGTATATTATGGCACCCCTTTTGGCATCGATTATTACACAGGTGCAAGCTTCTCCTATGCTGCAAACGGCGATTCGCTGCTGAATGGTTTTACCTACATTAAGCTGTACAGCGCCGATGCCACTGGCAGCATCAATAATCTACCGCCAAGATTGATCCGTGAAGAAGGTGATAAGGTTTATTACTACCTCGCGGATATGGAAAGCGATACGTTGTTATATGATTTCTCACTTCAGCCCGGACAGACTGCACAGGTTTATTCCGACTACCCTGTCAATATGCTTTCGGTGGACAGTGTTGGGGAAATAATGATAGCCAGTCAGATCAGAAAGTGTATTTATTTCAGCGAACCTTCAGGTTATAGCGTGTTTGCCCAGGCAAACTACTTTGAAGATAACCATACTCCTGTAACCTGGATTGAAGGTATCGGGAGCAACGATGGCTTATTTTCACCCGGCGGTGGATGGAACATTGTGGATGGTATTGGTTTTCTCACCTGTTTTAAAGAACATGACACGCTGAAATATGGCATCGATTGCAACCTCGTATATACCGGCATCACGTCTCGGGAAAAAAACAATTCGTTTGCCGTTTATCCGAATCCTGCCACTGAGCGAATTTTCATAGAATGGAATATTGCTTCATCCATAGAAACAGAGCTGACGTTGTATTCTTCGGCAGGGGAGAAAGTACTGAGCCGGCATATCAGTGCAAACGGCAGCATGCAGCACATACTTGATCTGAGCGCATTTCCGAATGGACTTTACCTGCTACAGGTTACATCAGCCGATTCAATTTTATGTGCGAAACTTCAATTGGCCAGATAACAGGAAATTGAAATCACATAATGCTGATTACTTTACTGACGGCTGATGCACGATAATAAATGCAATCAAATCATCCAGGCTTATGCCTGCACGCACGGCCGCATCTGTAATGTCTTCCCGCGATACATTGGCGGCAAAACTTTTTTCCTTCAATCGCTTCTTAACACCTTTCAGTTCCATGGCTTCATATCCGTTGGGGCGCATCAGCGAATAGGCATGTATAAGTCCTGATAATTCATCAAACGCATACAGCATCTTATCCATTTTCGTTTCCGGCTCCACCCCAAAATATTTCGGGCCGTGCGAAGCGATGGCATGAATGATTGCAGGATCTGTCTTCCTGTGTTCCAGCTCTTCAATAATGCGGCGGCAGTGCTCATCAGGCCATTGGTCCCAGTCAGCATCGTGCAGCAAGCCGGCCGTTTCCCATGCCCATTGTTCCGCTTCATCCAGGTTTTCACGCTCAGCGGCCCACATCTTCATCAAGAATGCCACCTGCTGCATGTGCAGCTTAAGCCGGTCATTTTTTACCCATGCATTCAGTATTTCATTCGCCTCTTCGCGCGTAATGTTGCGCCCTTTATCTGCAGGATTTCCGAAAACTGTTCTTCCCAGCGAAAGTGTAGCCATAAAATAATGTATTGCAGCGTTGAAGTTAATAAGCTTCTGCATAATGAGGCACGCGAAAAATCGTCAGACATGTTTCTTTAAACCGATCGTTTGCAGATTTAAATAATCACTGCCGCTCAACGATTATTTTTGCACGTGCGAAAATTTTCTGCAAACCTCGTGCTCCCTGTTTCGGCTCCACCCATCATCAATGGCGTGGTGGTGACAGGCGATGACGGCACCATCCTTCACGTGGGCGAACGGGATGCATTCGATCTTTCCTCTATTGAAATAGCGGAAGGAATCATCTGCCCCGGATTTATCAATGCACATTGCCATGTCGAGCTCTCTTATATGCAAGACAAAATCGCGGCGGGAAGAGGCATTGCGCAATTTATTATCGACCTGATTGATTACCGCAACAGTTTCCCGGTTGAGCATGCAAATGACTTCGAAGCGCTGATATCATCAGCCGGCGAACTTGCGATGACGGAAATGCTTGCAAACGGCATTGTGGGTGTAGGCGATATATCCAACGACAGCTACACTTTTATCAGTAAAGCAAACAGCCCCTTACGCTTTCATACTTTTATCGAATGCTTCGGATTTTATCCTGAAAAGGCAGAAAAGTATTTCGAGTATTCGCTCAGTCTCTTTCATAAAGCAATGGCGCTGCACCTTGCAGCATCAGTTACGCCGCATGCACCCTACAGTGTGCCGCCGGAGCTGTTTCAAAAAATATTTTCTTTCCGCCACAATCATCCGCCACTCTTCAGCTATCATAACCAGGAATCTGATGCGGAGGCATCCTTCTTCAAAAACGGCACCGGCGGTTTCGAACAGGTGCTTCAGCATTTCAATATTCCGTCCACTGTATTTTTTCCTACCGGGAAAAACAGCCTGCAATCTGTAATAGATTACTTTCCGCAAGACCATAAAGTATTATTCGTGCATAATACAACGGCTGATGCAAATGACGTGGCAACGATTGCCGGTCAGCTGCCGGGCGCTTACTTTTGCTTCTGCCCGAATGCCAATCTTTATATTGAAAAACGGCTGCCGCACTTTCCGCTTTTTGCCGGCTACCCTGATCGCATTTGTATCGGAACAGACAGCTATGCATCGAATCATCAGCTCTCCATCCTCGAAGAAATCAAGACGATGCAAAAATATGATCCGTCATTAAGCACCGCCGAACTGATCAGGTGGAGCACACTCAATGGCGCAAGGTTTTTCGGCTGGGATCAGCAGCTGGGAAGTATTGAACCGGGAAAGAAACCCGGCCTGAACCTGCTGAGTCATGTCACGGCAGGATATAACCTTACCGAAAACACTGCCATCAATAAATTAATATAGCGGGCAAACATTTGCACCTCCTGCATTGTTATTCAGCCATTTGCAGACAACCCGGAACGCTTTCGATGTTTCTGCCCGTCTGTTTTTGCAGGGTTTTTTCAGTTTTTCACCTTCAAAATGAAACACCCGGAAAAATATTTTTTTTAAACAATATCTGCATTCCTGATTCGTCGACGGGATCGTGCCATTGGTCAACCAATTGTTCATAGCCATCTAAATTATAATGGAAACTTCGGAGATTAAAAATGTTTCCATAGTTTTGCCACCGATTTATGAGCCACCCCAGCAAAGACAGTCAGAGTAAGACCCGCGAACGCATTTTGCTGGCCGCGCAGGAGCTGTTTTACAGTTATGGTATCCGCAGCATCACCATGGATGACATTGCGCGGCATCTTTCCATTTCCAAGAAAACGATTTACCATTTCTTCAGCGACAAGCATGAGATTGTGCAGATGCTTTGCCGGCTTGACTGCGACCACAATGAGTCGCGGATGCAAAACATTGCAGAACATGCAGCCGATGCCATTGATGAAGTGCTGCAGTCAATGGATTTCCTCAGCGATATGTTATCGAAGATGAATCCGAATCTCATCTACGACCTGCAGAAATATCACCCCGAAAGCTGGAAAGAGTTCAATGCCTTCCGTGAGCGGCACTTACTGGGAACAGTGGAAGCCAATCTGAAAAAAGGCATCAAACAAGGGTTGTACCGTTCCGACATCAATATCAAGATCATTGCAAGACTCCGGGTGGAAGAAGTGCAGATGGGCCTGAACCCTGCATTGTTTTCACCTTCCAAATTTAATCTTCATGATGTGCAGCTCGCTTTGCTCGAGCACTTCCTTTTTGGCATTCTTACCATGCAGGGCATCAGGCTGCTGGCAAAATATAAAGCAGGAAAAAAATTAAAAAAACAAAAAGTAGTAGCATGAAAAAACTGTTTATTCCGGTATTGATCCTCGCGGGATTGGCCTTTAACGCCGGCGCACAAACCCAGTCAACTGACACCCTCCGGATGTCGTTGCGACAGGCGGTTGATTATGCATTAACGACGCAAACCAATGTAAAGAACGCAATGCTGGACGCCGAAATTTCGCGACGCCAGTCACAGGAATACACCGGTATCGCCTTGCCGCAGATCAACGGAACTTTCGACTTTGCGGATTATATTAAGCTGCCTACTTCGCTTATTCCCGCCGAATTTTTTGGAGGTGAACCCGGCACTTACCAACCTATTCAGTTTGGTACGCAATACAATGGAACAGCCAGCCTAAATGCTTCGCAGCTGGTGTTTGACGGGCGCTATTTTCTCGGGCTGAAAGCCACGAGGGCACTTGCCGAACTGAGTTCTAAAAATGTTGACCGTACCACAATTGAAACAACGGAAAGCGTGATGAAAGCTTACCTGACTGCATTGATAACAAAAGAACGGCTCTCACAACTGGAGGCCAACGCGGCAAGCCTTAAAAAAACGCTCGACAATACGAAAGCACTTTATCAAAGCGGCTTCGTTGAAAAGGTGGATGTAGACCGCATTACCGTTGGCTATAATAACCTGTTAACCGATAAAGATAAAGTTGAGAAGTTCAGCCAGGTCAGCATTAACCTCCTCAAGTTTCAGATGGGTATGGATGTGAATCAGATACTTCTCCTTTCCGATACACTTTATGAAGCAGATTTTGAAACAATACTGCAGAACACTGCAGCGGCCAATATCAATAACCGCGTTGAATACCAGATTCTCCAAACATCCTATTCCCTGGCCGAGATGAACATGAAACGCTATAAGGTGGGTTATCTTCCCAGCCTGTATGCTGTCGGCGGTTACAGTTACCAGGCACAGGTGAATGAATTTGACCTTATTCCTTCCAGCAAATGGTACAACACCGCATATGTCGGCTTCACCTTCAGCCTTCCCATCTTCGATGGTTTACAGAAAGCAAGACAGATTCAGCAGGGTAAACTTGAAATGATGAAAAGAGAAAACAACCTTAACAACTTTCAGAATGTAATGAAACTGGAAGTGTCTACATCAAAGTCGAACCTGGAGAATGCCATTGCCGCATTAGATGTGCAGCGCAGCAACCAGGAACTGGCAGGAGAAATTGTATCCATTTCGCGCAAAAAATTTGAATTGGGCGTTGGCAGCAGTTTGGAAGTGACGGATGCTGAAACTTCCTATAAAGATGCGCAGGCAAGCTACCTCTCCGCCTTATACGATGCATGGACAGCGAGAATTGAACTCGAGAAGGCATTAGGCACACTCGTAAGCAATTACGGAAAATAAGCACTTAAACGGATGACCCTTAACTAATTCAACCCTCATTTTTAAATTTCTTATACCCAATATGAAAAACCTGTTAATACTAATTGCTGTTGCCATCACCATCGTCTCGTTCAACTCCTGCTCTGACGGTGATAAAAAAGCAAAACTCGAAAACCTGAAGAACCAACATGCGGAAATTGAAAAGCAGATTAAAGAGCTGGAAGCTGAACTGCTGAAGGAATCAGGTCAGAAGCCGCTTGAAAAAGCAGTGCTCGTGGCGGTTACGGAAGCCGTTCAGCAACCTTTTTCGCATTATATTGAATTGCAGGGTAAAGTAGATGCCGAAGATAATGTGAACGTGACGCCGCAGATGCCGGGCACCATCCAGAATGTTTATGTGACAGCCGGACAACAGGTCACAAAAGGACAAGTACTTGCCGCACTCGATGCAGCAACCATCACGGCACAGATGGATGCGCTGAAGAAAAACCTGGAACTGGCCACTATTCTGTATGAAAAGCAGAAATCATTGTGGGAACAGAATATCGGCACCGAAGTGCAATACCTGACGGCAAAAAACCAGATGGAATCACTCGGCAAACAAATGGATGCCATGAAGGAACAATACCAGCTGACCAAACTGGTTTCTCCCATCAATGGCATCGTTGATAACGTCGATATCAAAGTGGGGCAGATAGCATCGCCGGGTTATGCAGGTATAAGGGTGGTGAATTTCAGTAACCTGAAGGTAAAAGGTGAAGTATCTGAGTCTTACGCTGCACAGATTCACCAGGGAGATAAAGTGAAGATCGCATTTCCTGACCTGAATATGGAAATTGATTCGAAGGTGAGCTACGCTTCTAAAGTGATCAATCCGCAATCGCGGACATTCACCGTGGAATCAAAACTTTCAGGAAAAGACACCTTCAGGCCCAATATGATTGCCCTGATGAAAATCCTGGATTATGAAAAACCGGCAGCATTTGTCGTACCGGTTAATCTCATTCAAAAATCAAAAGAAAGCGATTTTGTATATGTGGCGGCTGAAGAAAACGGGCGGAAAACCGCGAAACGCCAATCCGTTACCGTAGGGAATATTTACAACGGCCAGGCTGAAATCATCGCCGGCCTTCAGGCAGGCGATAAAGTAATCACCACAGGATACCAGGACATTGTTACCGGACAGGTAATACAATATTGATAACGATTGCCATTATCATGGTAAGCGTATCGCTCACAAAAGATTTTTAGCATCCCTTTAACGGATAAACGATGAAAGACAATTTAAAAGAATTTAAGCCCAGCAGCTGGGCCATTGATAACCGCACCACGATTTTTATTATCGTGCTGATCCTCACTTTTATGGGTATCAGGGCTTACAATAATCTGCCGAAGGAACTGTTTCCCGATGTAACTATGCCGACGATCTATGTCTCCACCATCTATCCGGGATCGGCGCCAACAGATATTGAAAACCTGATTACCAAGCCGCTGGAGAAAGAAATAGGCGCTATCAATGGCGTGAATAAGATCACCAGCAGTTCCGTGCAGGATTTCTCCTCCATACAGGTGGAATTCGTTTCAGGAACGGATCTCGCTGATGCGAATCAGAAGGTTAAGGATGCTGTGGACAAGGCTAAAAACAACCTGCCCAATGATCTTGATCCCACCTGGGGGCCCAATGTGGCAAAGGTGGAATTTTCACAGATTCCGATTATGCAGGTGAATGTCAGCGGCGACTATGATCTCGCCACGCTGAATAAGTACGCCGAGCTGTTGCAGGATAAGATTGAAACCTATCCGGAAATCAACAGGGTGGATATCATTGGCGCTCCGGAAAGGGAAATACAGATCAACGTGGACATGTACAAGATGCAGGCAGCGCAGCTTTCCATGTTTGACATCTATTCCGCCATTAGCAGCGAAAACCGGATTGTTTCCGGCGGCACTATTAAACTGGGTGATGTTCGCAGAAGTATCAGCGTAAGCGGCGAATTCAAAAATGTTGCACAAATAGAAAACCTCACCGTCAACAATAAAAAGAATGAACCCATCTACCTGAAAAGCATCGCCGAAATCAAAGACAGCTTCAAGGAACAGGAAAGCTTTGCGCGGCTCGACAATAAAAAAGTAATTACCCTGAATGTAATCAAAAAAAGCGGCGCCAACCTGATTGAAGCCTCCGATCATATTCATGAACTGGTGGATGAGGTGAAGGGCAAAGATGTTCCGACTGATATAGGATTAACCATAACCGGCGACACGTCCACCACCACGCGTACGCAGGTGGCCGACCTGATCAACACCATCATTATCGGTTTCATTCTCGTTACGCTTGTGCTGATGTTTTTTATGGGAGCCACAGATGCCATGTTTGTAGGATTGTCTGTTCCGCTTTCTATGTTTATCGCCTTCCTGGTTTTGAGCGCCATGGGCATGACCATGAACGTGATCGTGCTGTTCGGTTTCCTGCTGGGCCTTGGTATTGTGGTGGATGATGCAATTGTGGTGATTGAAAATACACACCGCATATTCGGCAATGGAAAGGTGCCCATAAAACTGGCGGCTAAAAATGCAGCCGGTGAAGTATTTGCGCCGGTACTGTCAGGGACCATGACCACGCTGGCGCCATTCTTTCCTTTACTGTTCTGGCCCGGTGTCATAGGTTCTTTCATGCATTCCCTGCCTGTTACGCTCATCCTCACGCTTACTGCATCGTTGCTGGTGGCCTACCTCATCAACCCTGTTTTTGCTTCTGCATTTATGCGGCCGCAGAAAGAAGGCGTGCGGCCCGACAGGAAAAGACAAATATTATGGTCCGGTATCATAGCACTGATGGGTTTCGTTATGGCCCTGGCCGGTGCAAAATTGCTCGGCAATGTGTTAATCGCATTAGTTATGGTTTTCTGGCTCTACCAACTGGTGCTGGTGCATTGGGTACGTGCTTTTCAAAAAAGAGGATGGCCGTCATTTCAGGCGCGTTATGCAAATTTCCTGCGCTGGACTTTGAAGCATCCCGTGATCTTATTCTCGGGTATCTTCGCCACGCTCCTGCTCGCTATCGCATTGCTTTTCATCAGCAAACCGGGGCTCGAGCAATTCCCGACCGGTGATCCTAATTTCCTGTATGCCTATGTCGTAATGCCTGCAGGCACTGATCAGGCCACCACTGATTCTGTTACAAAACTGGTGGAAAAGAAAATTTATAAAGTGCTGGGGGAAAATAATCCAATTGTAAAATCCGTGATCTCCAATGTGTCTATAGGTGCCAGTGAAGATCCGTTTGATCAAAGCGTAAGCACGAACAAGGGAAAGGTTTCCGTAGCGTTTATTGAGCCGGCCGACCGCAGAAACCGAAAGTCAGAGATCTATGCTGAAAAATTCCGTGAAGCATTGAAAGGTATTCCCGGCGCTCAGATAACTGTGGGCGCAGAACAAAACGGCCCGCCTCAAGGTAAGCCGATTAACATAGAAATTTCCGGTGACGACTTCAACAAGTTACTGGCAACCACCAATGGCATTAAACGGTACCTCGACTCACTGAACATACCGGGCATCGAAGAGTTGAAAACCGATCTGCAGGCCAATAAGCCGGAGATTACGATTGACCTCGACAGGGAAAGGATGAACCGCGAAGGCATCTCCACGCAAACCGTAGGTTTTGAAATACGCAATGCGATTTATGGTTGGGAAGCGAGTAAGTATAAGGAAGGCAATGATGATTATCCGATCGTAATACGCTATGACGAATCGCAACGCAAGAGCATCGATCAGCTCAAAGACCTGATCATTACGTTTATTGATCAGACCAATGGCCAGGTGCGACAGGTGCCACTGAGTGCTTTTGCTACTATTAAGTATTCCAGCACCTATACCGGCATTAAACGCATCGATCAGAAAAGGGTGGTAACACTCGGTTCAAATCTGTTGACGGGCTATGAAAGCCAGCAACCGGTCATCATGGCGAAAGTGACGGATGCATTGGAAAGTTACCCGCTGCCGGATGATGTTAGCATTGGATACACCGGTGCTAGCCAGGATATGGAAGAAACCATCAATTTTATGGGAATAGCCTGGATCATCTCCTTATTCCTGATCGTCATCATTCTCGTAGCGCAGTTTAATTCAGTTTCTAAACCGGCCATCATCTTTGCCGAAGTATTCTTCAGTATTATCGGCGTATTGCTCGGCTATGGTATTACCGGTATGAATTTCTCCGCAGTAATGACCGGTGTTGGCGTGGTTGCACTGCTGGGTATCGTTGTACGAAACGGAATCCTGCTCGTGGAATTTACCGATCTGCTGATTGAACAAGGCGTCGAATTAAAAGAAGCAGTGGTAGAGGCTGCCAAAATCCGGATGACACCGGTTGTGCTTACGGCCACTGCAACCATACTTGGGATGATTCCACTCGCAATAGGTCTGAATATTAACTTCTACGGCCTGTTTACTGAATTCAAACCCGATATCTGGCTGGGTGGCGAAAATGTAGTCTTCTGGGGACCGCTCGCCTGGACTATCGTCTTCGGTTTAAGTTACGCTACTTTTATCACGCTGCTGGTTGTACCGGTAATGTACCTGCTTAATGAACGCTTTAAAGCATGGGTTTTCTCCATGCTGAATATCCGTAAACAAAGCAAGAAAGTGAGCCACGCAAAGCAACCCATGCATGCTGTGCTTGATGGCGATCTGCATTCGCACTAATACATAATTGCATAAAATAAGGGAGGTTATTCCGGTCGGGATAACCTCTTTTTTTTGCCAGCACGCTGTAACTATTATTGTACTTCCAAAATCGCCGGCATAACGCTCTCATATGGCTGCTCTTCATCATCAGTCAACCGGAATTGCCGTCCCGTAAGATGCTAAGGAGGAGCAGGTTGGGGCTACGGTTGTTTTTTAGTTCCGGAATGGAGCACGTATATTTGCCACCCGCTTTGGTTTTTGAACATAAAATGTATAGCTGCCCTGTTTTGAAATAATACAGAACAATGCATGAAAACAAAAGCGGGCAGGCCTGTTAGATTCACATCGCTTTACCCCGACAATATCAATGTTTTGAAAAAGTTATACCTGATATCACTGATTATTCTTTTCTCCTCTACTGTATTCTCGCAGTGGGTGCCGCAGTCAACCGGCATCAACAACAACCTACGGGGTGTTTTTGTGCTGAATGAAACCACAGGTTTTGCGGTCGGTGAAGCATTCCCGCCTGGATTTGCGCCTATCCTGAAAACAACCGATGGCGGCGCTCACTGGGTTATGAAATCATCCGGCACCGCTTACCCTTTGCGTGATATCGCTTTCAACAATAATGTAAAAGGATTTGCCTGTGGATTATATGGCACCCTGTTGAAATCAACAGATGCCGGCGATACATGGGGAACAGTGGATATCAATACCGATGCAGGATTCAGGGCCATAGATTTCCCCACCAAAGAAGTTGGATATGTGGCAGGTGAAGCCGGTGTGTTTTTAAAGACGATTAACGTTGGCGTTAGCTGGGATTCTTTAAATGCCGGCGTTTCGCAGGACCTGCTCGATATTGAATTCCTGAACAACGATACTGGCTATGCTACCGGCAGTAATGGCTTTTCAAATGGTATCATTATCCGGACGCACGATGGCGGCGCAAGCTGGCAGACAGTTTATACATGCCCGCAGGCTATTCCCGCAATTGCTGTTACTGACGACAATACCATTTTTGCGGGCGGCGGAACGACACCTAATGGCGGCCATGAATTTATTATCCGCTCACTGGATGGAGGCAATACCTGGGAAGAAGTGTTCACCGGATCTTCCGGGCATTCCATCAGGCGCGGCACCTTCACCACTCCGATAGCAGGATGGTTTGTAGATGATGCAGGCGCTGTGATCAGAACAAAAAACGGCGGAAATACGTGGTCGGTGAGCAATGTAAGCACCATGGGACTGAATGGCGTTTTTTTTACGGCAAGTGACACCGGTTATGCTGTAGGTGCGCAGGGATCAATCTATAAATTTGTTCCCTGTTCGGAACCTTTAGTCCCGCTGGGTGAGATAACCGGCGCCTCAACCCTTTGCTTTGGCACAACCAATACCTATTCTGTAGCGCCTGTTAGTGGTGCCAATACTTATCAATGGCAGGTTCCTTCGGATGCTTCCATCATCTACAGTCAGGGTGATACCTTAATAGCTGTAACTTTTAGCAGCACATCCGGTAATGTAACAGTGATAGCCGGCGCAGACTGCGATACATCGATTGCTTCACTGGAGGTTAATGTTGTACCGCCATTGGCGGCCAGCAGTGCTATTACCGGTGCCGCTGATTTCTGTTATGGTGATACAGTTATGTATTCGGTTTCTTCAATACAGAATGCTTTGAGTTATGAATGGTCAGTGCCGTCTGATGCCCAGGTGATTACACAAACAGATACAATGATTATGGTCGCCATGGGTTCCACCTCCGGCATGGTGGCCATGAAAGCCGCTGATAATTGCGATACCATTTTAATTTCATTACCTGTTTTTGCCCACACTTCACTTCCTCCTATCAATTTGATAACAGGAGATACTGCAGTTTGCCTCAACGGGTTGTCATCGTACCAGGTACCTGCAGTAGCTGATGCAATATCATATGACTGGACCATTCCATCCGGTGCATCTATTGTCTTCTCAGCTGGAGATACTATGATTGTTGTACAGTTTGATTCCACTTCTGGCAACGTGGCCGTAACTGCAAACGGATATTGTGATTCTGTTTCTGCCATATTACCGGTAAATGTTGTTGGACAATACATTACACTTGACACGCTTGCCGGACCGGCAACAGCCTGCCAGGGACAACCTGTAACCTATGGTATCGCACCCGTTCCGGATGCAATCAGTTATGACTGGTCAGTGCCGGATGATGCAACTATTTTGTCGGGACAGGGCGACACATCCATCATTGTGTCGTTTGGCGCCTCTTCCGGCACTGTAAGCATTACAGCAGGCAAATCAGATTGTGATGCAGCAATCGCATCGCTCTTTGTAAATGTAACGCCATCACTGCAGGATCCGGAAGATGTGATCGGTGTTACCTCCCTCTGCAGCGGTGATTCCGCAGAGTTTATCGTCTCCTCTGTCACAGGTGCCGATTCCTACTCATGGCAACTGCCGGAAGGATGCTCCATCATTGCCAATATCGGCGATACGCTCATTGCTGTCATCTTCGGCGACTCTTCAGGTTATGTAACTTTTTCCGCGTCATCAGTTTGTGAGACAGTAACTTCTTCATTGTATGTTACTGTTCATCCCGGTGTTCCTCCAATCAAACCTATTATTGGTGATACCATCGTTTGCACCGGTGATACGGCAACCTATAACATCGCTTCAGTGGATGGAGTTGACTATTCATGGACGGTTCCGTTCGATGCAACGATCATTGCATCAGAAGGCGATACATCCATCACCGTTAAGTTCGGCACTTCCTCCGATGGCATACTGGTAATTGCCGGCAGCGCCTGCGCCTTGCAGGATACCTTGCTGCCAGTGCAGGTAGTTGCCTTTACAAGTTTGCCGGCAATTAACGGAGATACCCTCGTTTGCGGTGGCGATACCGCCACCTACACCATACCGGCAATGGAAGGCTTACATTATTCCTGGATCGTTCCGGATGATGCCACGATCATTTCCTCACAGGGCGATACGTTAATTACAGTCGAATTCGGCAATGCATCCGGTTCCATAACCGTTATCGGAGAAAGCGCCTGTACAGCACAGGATACGAGCCTTGACATTATTGTTCATTCGTTTCCACCCGTTCACCCCATCGAAGGTGATACCGTTGTCTGTATTGGGGCAAGTGCAACATACTCCATCGCATCTGCAGAAGGAGTGGAATATGTATGGACCGTTCCATCCGGTGCGCAGATTGTTTCCTCGCAGGGGGATACATCCATTACCGTGCAGTTTGGTGACACCGGCGGAGAGATCAAGGTAACGGCCATCAATACGTGCAGCACACAGGATACTACCCTCACCGTCATCGTAGTGTCCGATCTTCCGATACAACCCATTAACGGCCCGGCAATAATTTGCACCGGCGATACAGCAACATACAGCATCGGCGCCGTGGCAGGCTTTAATCACACCTGGACTGTACCTGCTGACGCTGTGATCATTTCTTCATCAGGCGATACATCTATTACCGTAATATTTGGAAGCACTTCAGATGTTGTCTCCGTTACTTCAACCGGCGCCTGCATCACACAAGACACCAGCCTGTCAGTTACCGTGGTGGAATATCCTCCCGTACCCATCATTTCCTTTGTCGACAACAACCTTGTCTCCAGTGCACCGGCCGGCAACCAATGGTACTTTTTTGGATCAGTAATACCCGGTGCAACAGGGCAGACCTATACACCAATACAGAACGGAACGTATAGCGTAATCGTCACCTATCCGCCCGGCTGTGCCACCGAATCAGATACTTTTGAAGTAATCTCCGTCAGTGCTGTCATACCTTCAATATTGAACACTGCTGTTATCTCCCCAAATCCGTTTGAATCTTTCACGACGCTGAGCCTCATCAATAATTACCACCTGCACAACTGTTCCTTGGTGATACAGGATATACAGGGAAAAATCGTGGCAACAATGGATCACCTGTCAGGCAGTTCCGTCAGGATCTTCCGCGATGCATTGCCCGAAGGAATTTATTATTTCCGGTTGACCGATGAGCAACAAATGCTGATCACGACAGGCAAGCTGATCATTCAATAATTCTATTTGCTGTCAAAGACATCGCTTCTTAGCGGTTATATTGCTTTGTTTAACGAATAAGTATGCCGCGTTGTATTTCGCTTATTGACGCAACCTTCCGGGCAAACAGCATGATTGCTTTTGGGATACAGCTGGCTTTTCCGCATTTTGTATTGTTAAAAAGTTAAGCAGCTTCTATTTCACTTGCCTGCCTGTGTCAGGTTTTCCGGTTTCAATGCACGAGAATTATAAATCAACCTGGCAGCTCCAAATCGCAGCCATCGCATGATTTTGTAAATGATGCATCCGCTTTGTATTGTTTGTTAAGATTATTGCTAATTTTCACATCATCAAAAGTTATGATGCAGGTTCTTATGATAATCGTGGCATTCTACCTGGCAGCCGGACTAATAATCGCCCTGTTGTTTGTATTCAGCTGGGTGGAACAATTAGATGAACAGGCTAAAGGTGCACCACTCAGTTTTCGGCTCTTATTGATTCCTGCCAGCACCATGCTGTGGCCTTATTTGCTGATGCGACACCTTAATAAAAAGCAATCATCATGATTGCACCACTCAGGAAAAGACATTTCCGCATCTGGCTGGTGATAGGTGCCATATTACCTTTCCTCACCATCAGTGCCTATCTGATGGCACCACAATTTCCCCGTGATGATTTTTATGAACAGCGCCTCACTTTTCCTGAATTGCTCCGGTCGCAGGTGAGTGAACGGTATGTATTCAATATCAAAAAAAATTATGCCGGCGGCACTATGCTGGAGATAGTGCATATTTCAAAATACAATCCTGCATCCGAACTGGTCACCATCAGTTACCATGTAAATTATGGAAAGGAGACTATGCGCAAGACCCTCGGAATGATGGGTGGTCAGACCACCTACCTGTTCAACCTGAAGGAAATCGTTCCGCCTTTCACCGTCACAGTTACCGATACGCTTAATCATGCATTATTGGCTGAAATTGATTTTTGATGACTACGATTCAGGATAATACGCTTTCAAATAGTGGTGAATATTCGCTCAGCTATTTTATTATCAGATCATTCATCCGCCCGCGATTTTGCACTTTACAATTCAGCGATAATCATTCAAAAAAAACTGTAAAGCGAAGCCATGAGTGAATCTTATAAAAGCATTTTATGGAACCGGCAAAAACGAATCTATGATGCCGTACTATGGAGTTTTATTGCATTATACTTCATACTGTTCATCACATTCAATTATAATTTTTTTCCTGCCATCACGGTTGAAACTGTCATCATCCGCGCTACCGGCACCCTCGCCCTGCTTTTACTGCATATCATCTTATCAATCGGACCGCTCGCAAGAATCGATAAGCGTTTCCTCATCCTGCTTTATAACAGACGACATTTAGGCGTATCCATGTTCCTGATCGCCCTCGTACATGGCATTTTCAGTTTGCTGCAATTTCATTCGCTTGGTAATGTAAATCCATTTATTTCCCTGTTTACCTCCAATACGCATTATGGTTCGTTCATCAACTTTCCATTCCAGGTGCTGGGATTTCTCGCCCTGCTGATACTGATGCTGATGGCAGCCACCAGTCACGATTTCTGGTTAAAGAATCTGTCGCCCCGCATCTGGAAATCATTACACATGATGGTATACGTTGCTTATGCCTTACTGTTGATGCATGTGATGCTTGGCGTGATGCAACTGGAGCAGAATTTCAACTTTCTTTTATTGCTGTTGTTTGGCATGTGCTGGCTTACCGGCCTGCATTTTTTCGCAGGTTATGCCGAAATTAGGAAAGACGCACAAACGCCATCGCATTCAGACGGAGATTACCTTTTCGCCTGCCACATAAACGAAATACCTGAATCGCGTGCCAGAATAATAAGCGCCAATGGCGAACGAATTGCCGTATTTAAATACGACGGAAAACTTTCCGCCATATCCAATGTCTGTAAACATCAGATGGGCCCTTTGGGCGAAGGAAGAATCGTGGATGGTTGCATCACCTGTCCATGGCATGGCTATCAGTATCAGCCCCAGGATGGCTGCTCTCCTCCGCCATTTAAAGAAAAAGTGGCTACATATGATGTGAAACTCGTGGATGGTAATGTCTATGTCAACCCGCAGGCACATCCTGAAGGCACTTATGTTGAACCGGTGATAATTACATAGCAGATGGATCTGACACTCCTCAAACCTGACACATATGCTTTTTAAAAAGCCTCCTGAACCCGAAGAGTTTTACATTGGCTATCATGCACGATCGCCTGTTGAATACAAAAAATTCATCCGGCTGGTAATTTTTGCATTACTCGTTGTCATGTACTTTACCATCTCTTTCACTGTCACCAATCAGCGCGGCTTTTCCGCAGGTATTTATCAAAAAGATAAATTAACGGAATTACAGGGCGTGCTGGTCGCTGATCCGTTTCCGGCTATCAGGACTTTTTATGGAAAAGACCTGTATGGCAATCCCACCGTCAAGACGATTCCGCTGGTGAATTATGGAAAGTTTGGCGCCGATCCTATTATACAAAATGTAGCTGCCGGCAATAATGGCCAACTGGCTGATCTCTGGGTTAAACTGCGGGGCAAACTGATTTACCGCAAAGGTGTTGCTTTGCTTGAACTGGCTGAAAAAGAAAAATCCATATTGCAGGTTCGACAGGCGACAAAGCAAGAACGCAATGATGTTTCAGCACCTGTTATTACGGTCATGGATTCAGTCACTTTGCAAGGTCAGATTATTGATCCCAAATGTTATTTCGGCGTCATGAAACCCGGCGAAGGCAAACCGCATAGCGATTGCGCCATCCGCTGCATTGCCGGTGGCATTCAGCCAATGCTGATGATCCGGAACAGAAAAGGCGAAGAAAGCTTTTTCATCCTGCGCGACACAGCCGGGCGTGCTTTAAATAACGAGATCCTTTCTTTCGTGGGATTCCCCGTACTGGTGAAGGGTAACCTTACCAAAGTGGATGACTGGTGGGTTTTACACTCAGATCCATCCACACAAATCGCTTTGCTGCATCAATAGATTATGGCTTCCTTTTCCCGACAATTAGTGGAAGGAAAAAGTAACTTCACCTGATTCATTTTAATAGTTGTTTTGCCAATAACTTCGCTTAACTGACTGCCATGAATTATATCGATGTTTTGTCTCTTGCCGATCTTCCGCCGGAATCTCAAAAAGTTGTTTCCATCGGAGTTACCAAAATTGCCTTGTTTCATTTCGATGGAAAAATAACCGCCATGGCCAGTGCCTGCCTGCACAAAGGCGGCCCGCTTGCATTGGGCAAGGTGGAAAAAAAATACGACGGCCTGTATGTCACTTGTCCCTGGCATGGCTGGGAATACAATATCAAAACAGGCGGTGCACCTCCGGGATATCATGATCAGCAGGCAGTGTATGAGGTAAAAATTGAGCAGGACAGAATTTATCTCAGTGAGCACCCTGTGATAAAAGCGAAGCATGCCGAACATCCTGAACAAAAACTGCTGGAAGACCTGGAGAAGCTGCACTATCAGACAACGCCGGATTCCTGTAACGTGCTGGCCATTTCCACCACCAATCTGAACAATGGTATTCCACGCTATTCAACCTCTGAAGCAGCGCTGGAAAAAGCATTGCATTATGCGGCTGAAGAGTATGGGGCCGCGGTGAAGATGATAAGGCTGCGCGACCTGGAGTTCCGGCATTGCGAAGGATACTATTCTCAGCATCAGAATGCCTGCACCTGGCCCTGCTCAATTTCTGAAATGCACGTCAAGGACGGAATGAATGAGGTATACCGCGCCATGATCTTATGGGCCGATGTGGTGCTGATTGGCACTCCTATCCGCTGGGGAAGCGCTTCTTCCCTCTATTATAAAATGGTGGAAAGGCTCAACTGTGTGCAAAATCAGATCACCTTGAAGAACAGGGTGCTCATTAAAGACAAAGTGGCTTCGCTGATTATTACCGGCGGTCAGGATAATATACAGGCTGTTGCCGCGCAGATGATGGTCTTTCTCACTGATATCGGATTCATGTTCCCTCCTTTCAGCTTCGTTGGCTGGAGCCGGGGTTGGACTGCGGAAGATATGGACCGTAACATTCAGCTGTTTGCGAAATCGAAATACATCGACCGCACCGTGAAAGAAATGATTGATAACAGCATCCGGCTTTCGAGGCAGGTGAAACATGAGCCCACGCAAAACATGCAAGCACCGCTGCCGCGCATCAGCGAATCCCCTTCGGCAATGGAGCAGGCCATGAAAAACACTACCGGTTTTCCTTCATAAAAAATTTTGTCATGCTCCTTTCCGATGCACAGCAACAGGTTGATCAATGGATTAAATCAACCGGTGTACGTTACTTCAATGAACTCACCAATATGGCCATGCTTACCGAAGAGGTAGGCGAGGTGGCACGCATCATGGCAAGGCAATACGGTGAACAATCATTTAAGTCCTCCGACATGGAAAAAGACCTTGCCGATGAATTGGCTGATGTCCTTTTTGTCCTGATTTGTATTGCCAATCAAACCGGCATAAATCTCACCGAAGCCTTTCAGAAAAACCTGGCAAAAAAATCAACCCGTGATGAGCACCGGCACAGGGAAAATGAGAAATTAAAATAAAACCAACGTTAGTTCCTGCCAACTTGTCTAAGTCGGCGGTTCGGAATATATTTTGTCAAGCCTCTGTTTCATTTTTGATTCCGCTTCGTCGGATTTTTTAAAGTAACTTTGTCCTCCTTTTTTATCGCTTGCTGATTCTTTCGTGATTCCTGCAAAAAAGGTTTGTTTCAGATTTATTTTAACTGCTGAAACCAATACTTCGCAAGTACTGCAATTGATGGTCAGGCGTGACGGGTTGACATTAAATTAGAATTATCATGTTTGGCTTCATTACGAAATTATTAGGTGGCAATAAGTCGGATAAAGACGTCCGTGCTATTGAACCCATTGTTGAACAGATTAAAGAAGAGTATGCAAAACTGGAATCGCTTTCCCATGATGCATTACGCAGTAAAACCAATGCCTTCCGGGAACGCATCCGTGCGCACATTGCTGAAATCGACGGAGAGATCAATGCGCTGAAAGAAAAAGCAGAGACCGACGAGGTTTCCTTTGATGAGAAAGAAGAGCTCTACAAGCAGATTGACGGGCTGGAAAAAGACCGTGATCAGAAGCTGGAAGATATACTCAATGAAATTCTGCCGGAAGCATTCGCGGTGATGAAAGAAACCGCGCGCCGTTTTACCGAAAATACGACCATTACGGTTACCGCCACCGATCTCGACCGTGAACTGGCAGCCAAAAAAGATTTTATTACGATAGCCGATGATAAGGCGGTTTACAGCAATACCTGGCTCGTTCGCGGATTGCCTGTTACCTGGAAAATGGTGCATTACGATGTACAGCTTATCGGCGGTATTGTGCTGCACCAGGGAAAAATATCGGAGATGGCAACCGGCGAAGGAAAAACGCTGGTATCTACGCTGCCCTCTTATCTGAATGCGCTCAGCGGGCTCGGGGTTCATCTTGTTACGGTGAACGATTATCTCTCCCGCCGCGACTGCGAATGGAATGGCCCGCTGTTCCAGTTTTTGGGAATAACCGTTGATTGTATTGATAACTATCCGCCCCACTCGGAGGATCGCCGCGCAGCATACAATTGCGATATCACCTACGGCACCAACAACGAATTCGGTTTCGATTACCTCCGCGATAACATGTCGCGTGCGAAAGAAGAACTTGTGCAACGCAAACTGCATTATGCAATGGTGGATGAGGTGGATTCTGTTTTGATTGATGATGCACGTACGCCGCTGATCATTTCCGGTCCTATACCAAAAGGTGAAGACCAGCAATTTCAGCAGATGAAGCCGCGCATACTCAAGCTCGTGGAGTCGCAGAAGCGCGCGGTGAACCAGTTTCTGAATGATGCAAAAAAAATGATTGAGGCCGGCAAGGCCGGACCTACTGAAGGCGGCCTCGCCTTGCTGCGGGCACACCGCGGACTGCCAAAATATGGCAACCTCATCCGCTATATGAGCGAAGAAGGCATCAAGGCCATCATGCTGAAATCGGAGAGCTACCACTTGTCCGACAATCAGAAGGAGATGCCCAAAGCGGATGCGGAATTGTTTTTCACGATAGATGAGAAAAATAACCAGGTAGATCTTACCGAGAAAGGCATTGAATTATTGACGGAAGCGGGAGAAGACAAAAGCTTTTTTGTGATTCCGGATGTAGGTGCCATGATTGCCGATATCGAGAAATCAACCGCTTCGCAGGAAGAAAAATTATTGAAGAAGGATCAGCTGATGCAGGACTTCGCCATCAAGAGCGAACGCATCCACACGTTGCAACAGTTGCTGAAGGCCTATACGCTTTTCGAAAAAGACAATGAATATGTGGTGATGGATGGCAAGGTGAAGATTGTGGATGAGCAAACAGGACGTATCCTCGAAGGCCGTCGTTATTCGGATGGCCTGCACCAGGCCATCGAAGCCAAAGAAAATGTGAAGGTGGAAGCCGCCACGCAGACATTCGCCACGGTTACGCTGCAGAATTATTTCCGCATGTATCATAAATTAAGTGGTATGACCGGTACTGCGGAAACCGAAGCCGGTGAATTCTGGTCTATTTACAAACTGGATGTGGTGGTGATTCCCACCAACGTGGAGATGATCCGTAAAGATGAACAGGACCTCGTTTACAAAACCAAGCGTGAGAAATATAATGCCGTGATTGATGAGATCATGAAGCTCAGCAAAGCAGGCAGGCCGGTGCTCGTGGGTACCACCAATGTGGAGGTTTCCGAACTGCTTTCCCGCATGCTGAAATTCAAAAACGTCAAACACAATGTCTTAAATGCCAAGCAACATCAGCGGGAAGCCGAGATCGTTGCGGAAGCCGGCCTGCCCGGCGCTGTTACCATTGCTACCAATATGGCCGGTCGTGGTACGGATATTAAACTTGGCCCGGGTGTTAAAGAAGCCGGCGGCCTCGCCATTATAGGTACCGAGCGCCATGAAGCCCGCCGTGTCGACAGGCAGCTGCGCGGGCGCGCGGGACGACAGGGCGATCCGGGAACAACACAGTTTTTTGTTTCGCTGGAAGACGACCTGATGCGTTTGTTTGGCAGCGACCGTATTGCCGGTTTCATGGACCGGTTTGGATACAAGGAAGGTGAAGTGATTCAACATTCGATGATCACAAAATCTATTGAGCGGGCGCAGAAAAAAGTGGAAGAAAACAACTTCGGCATCCGCAAACGCCTGCTCGAGTATGATGATGTGATGAATGCACAGCGTGAAGTGATTTACAAGAAGCGCCGGCATGCATTGTTTGGAGAACGCCTGTCATACGACCTCAACAACATGGTGTTTGATCTTTGTGAAGAACTTACCGTGCAACACCAGGACGCCAGCGATTTTGAAGCCTTTAAGTTTGATGTGATACGATTCCTTTCCACCGATACACAGATAACGGCGGAAGATTTCAAGGGGAAAAAGGCAGCCGATTTAGCACAACGTTTATATGAAGAAGTAACGGAAGTCTATAAGCGTAAGATGCAGCACCTGGCAGACACCATCAGCCCGGTGATCAAAGATGTATATGTGAACCGAGGCGAAACCATTGAAAACATCGTGGTGCCGTTTACCGATGGAATCCGTGGCATGCAGATCGTCACCAACCTGAAAAAGGCGTACGAATCCGGCAGCCGCGAAGTAATCAAATCGTTTGAACGCGCCATCACACTTTCATTCATTGATGATGCGTGGAAAGAAAACCTGCGACAACTGGATGACCTGAAACAATCCGTTCAGAACGCCGTGTATGAACAGAAAGACCCGTTACTGATCTATAAGTTCGAGGCCTTTGAGCTGTTTAAAAAGATGATGGGAGAAATCAACCGTGAAGTGGTATCCTTCCTCTTTAAGGCAGGCTTGCCCAATCAGCCGGCGCAACAGGTGAACCAGGCAAGGGTGCAGGAAAAAACGGATTATAGCAGGATGCGTGAAGGACGCGGAGCCATGGGTAGTGTGCCACCACCTTCCGGCAATATTAATGGCAATGTAAACGGAAATGGTGAAGAGGATAACGCTCAGCAACCAAGAAAATTAGAACCCATACGTGTGGGTGCAAAAACCGGAAGAAATGATCCTTGCCCTTGTGGCAGCGGAAAAAAATATAAAAACTGTCATGGAAAAGAAGCGTGAAGGAATTGATATCGCCGTTAAAATAGACCACACTTTATTAAAACCTGAAACAACCCTGCAACAGATCAAACAGCTTTGCAGCGAAGCCGTTGAACATCAGTTTGCAACCGTGTGTGTGCCGCCTTACTATGTGCGTAATGCATTTACCATGCTTGAAAATGAGCAGGTGAAAATTGCTACCGTGATTGGATTTCCTTTTGGTTATTCCAGCGCGTACATCAAAGTGGAAGAGGCGAAACGGGCTATGGAAGATGGCGCGCACGAACTGGACGTGGTCATGAATCTCGGTGCTTTTTATTCCGGCAACGATAAAGATGTATTGAAAGAACTGCAAAGCATCACGCAGCTGGCGCACCTGCGCGGCAAAGTGGTGAAGCTGATTATTGAAGCAGGGTTATTGTCTGAAAGTGATCTCAAACGCGCCTGTGCGCTGGCCGTAAAGGCAGAAGTGGATTATGTAAAAACATCTACCGGCTTTGTCGGCCAGGGAGCCACCGTGGAGATGATCGAAACCATGCGCAGGCTGCTTCCTAAAAAAATAAAGATCAAGGCATCGGGCGGTATTAAAACAAAAGAACAATTGCTCCGGCTTATAGAAGCCGGCGCCGATCGTATCGGCACTTCATCTGCCATGCAGATATTGGAGAAAGCGGAGGTTTGAAGTTTTAACCCGGATACGACATGCATTATTTGTTCAGCAAAACTGCATGTGGCGGCTCACTTTTTCGGCAGCTGTCTCATATCAGGCAATCCATGTGGTCATGCCGGATTTATTTCGGCATCTGTCAATAAATGGAAGAGATCCTGATCCTGATCAATCGGGACAGCATGACTCCAGGTATTTTGAGATAGCTTCCAGTCATTATTCAGTTAAAACAATATCTACCCAACGCAGTCACCTTCCCCAAAGTCATTTTGCGGGAAACTCCTGCACCTTACCCAATGATTAACCATTTGTTTCAGGGTAGACGCTTATTGTCAGTCGGAGCAACTGCGCTGTTGTAAGCAGGTTCCACCTGAAAGACAAGCCGTCTTTTTTCATGATTACATAAATAATTAAGTACGACTCCTTTCCACAAGCCACCCTTCTTCTATTAACGAAAATTTGTTTCTTTACTGAACACAATGCAGTTATAGCGGTCAGATGAATTTTTCTTTTCTACAGCACTCTTTGTTCAATGCTAAACAAAAGCAGATCTGCCGGTTTCGAAAAATAAATGACCGCATGAAGCATCACATAAAATGCTTCGCGGTTGCACTCATTATTTTTCTGCCGGCCTGTTTACATGCGCAAACAGGCAACATTATCTTGGTTGAAGATTCCGGTGTTCAAAAAGTTTTGAAACTCTATCAAAACTTTGCAACAGAAAAGCGGGCAGTGAATGGATTCCGGGTACAGTTGGCTTCCAACAGCAACCGAACGGTGGTGATGAATATGAAAAGTTTGTTCACGCAGGAATATCCGGAGGTAAGTTCTTACCTCACCTACCAGCAGCCGCAATTCAAATTACGGGTGGGTGATTTTGAAAGGCGCGATGATGCCGGTCATTTCGTTGAACAGATCAGGGGCAGCTTTCCAAATGCATTTGTTGTTCCTGATAAGATTATGGTGAAGGGAATTCCGTGGTGACAAATGCTACAACAATCACATTGCTCGCGCGTGAATGCACATCAACATACAGGTCGGCGATGAAGCACACTATAGCTTCATTTCCCCGTTGTATTAAAAAATGAACTGTATGTCCGAGGTTGACCTCCTCGCCAACCTTTTCATTGAAAGACTGAAAGTGCTTGCAATTAGCTCGTCGAGGTCGCCGGCCTTTAACATAATGGCATTTGTGCGCCGGTGCGGTTACAAATCCAGACCCGCATGCGAAAAATATTTTTCTCAATTATTCTATGCTGCATTCACGAGGCCGTTTAATTCACCAACTTTGCCGGTGATTTCACCTGTCCATGATCAGCATTGAAACAATTAAACACCTTGCGAAAGACCTGAAGCAGGAAGTGATTGACATGCGCCGTCACCTGCATGCACATCCTGAATTGTCGTTCCAGGAAAAAGAAACCTCTGCCTACATTTCTTCCAGACTCAACTCATGGAATATTGAGCACATAAAAGGCGTTGCGGGAACCGGCATTGTAGCATTGATCAAAGGCAAAAATCCTGATAAGAGAGTGATTGCCCTGCGCGCCGATATGGATGCTTTGCCGATCACGGAAAAAAATGAAGTGGATTACCGTTCTCAAAATACGGGCGTTATGCATGCCTGCGGACATGATGTTCATAGTGCATCTTTGCTGGGCACCGCCGGCATATTGTCATCGCTGAGCAAGGAATGGGAAGGAACCGTCAAACTCATCTTTCAGCCGGGAGAAGAGAAATTACCCGGCGGCGCATCACTCATGATCAGGGAAGGGGTGCTGGAAAACCCGGTTCCGCATCTCATACTGGCCCAACATGTTTTCACGCAGTTGCCCGTGGGTAAGGCCGGCTTTTGCCCGGGAAAATACATGGCTTCCGGCGACGAACTGTATGTAACGGTAAAGGGAAAAGGCGGCCATGCCGCGGTGCCGGCCGGTGTAATTAATCCGCTGTACCTTTCGGCGAAACTATTGTTGCAGCTGGAGGAACTTGCGCAAAAGTTAGCGGCGTCGGCCATTCCTACGGTACTTGCTTTTGGCCGGATTACCGGTGCAGGTGCAACGAATGTCATTCCTGATGAAGTGAAAATTGAAGGCACTTTCAGAACCATGGATGAAGGCTGGCGCAGCGAAGCACATGAGTTAATCAGGAAAACAGTTGAAAATTATTCAACCGTTGCAGGCAATTGTGCCGAATTAGAAATCCGCCGCGGATATCCCTGCCTGGTTAATGACGAAGCGGTTACCGGCTTTGCAGCAGCAGTTGCAAAAGACTATCTCGGTGAAGGAAACTCGGTGCAACTTCCCACCTGGATGGCGTCTGAAGACTTTGCTTTTTTCGCGCAGCAAATACCCGCCTGCTTTTACAGAATCGGCACTGGAAACGCCTCCAAAAATATTGTTTCACCGGTTCATACACCTACATTTTCGATTGATGAAGATGCATTAGAGATTTCCACCGGACTGATGTCGTGGATCACCCTGCAAATGCTGCAACAGTGAGGCGGCAGCCAATATCCATTTCCCTGCTTTAGGATTCCGTGTATGGCTGTTACCTGTCAATAGGCATCAAACGGCCTGCTTCACCCAAAAGTAATTCATTACAGCTGCCAGGCGAAGTGAATGGTGGTTCTGTCATCTGCTGATGCAGATAAATAAACTATGCTCTGCATCGCAGCCGATACAGTCAGCAAATTTTGCCAAATCTATCCTGACGGCTACAGTTCCAGCGGCCAGAATACCGGAATCAACACCAGCAATATAGCCATAAGAATAACCGTCAGCAGCCCACCCACCTTAATGAAATCGGCAAACTTGTATTTGCCCGGACCATACACCAGTATGCAGGAAGGTTCAAAGGGAGTTATGAGTGATATGGATGCAGCGAGCATTACCGTTATGGCAAAGGTGCGTGGGTTGGCCCCCAATGCATGTGCTGTTTCCAGTGCAACCGGTAACACCACTAATGCCGCTGCGGCATTAGACATAGGTTGTGTTAGCAGCACCGTGAGTACCATAAAACCACCCACGATGCCCAGGGTGCCCAGGTTTTCAAAAATACTGACAATACCTTCCGCCAGGAATTTATCGGCACCGGTTTTAGTCATGGCCGTCCCAAATGCACTCATACCGGCAATAAGGATAAGCAATCGCCAGTCGATGTTTTCATAGGCCTTCTGCAGATTGATTCCTTTGAAGAGTATGGTCAGAATAGCCGCAATTAAGAAGGCAATCGACAAAGGCATCAGTTCAAATGACCCTACAACAATGGCGGCGAGGAAGAAGCCCAGTGTCAGAAATCCGCGACGTTGTTTTTTTACATTCGTTTTATGTTCCACCAGTGTAATCAGGTTATGATCGCCCGAGAATCCATTCATGCGCTGACCTGAACCCTGCACCAGCAACAGGTCACCAATTTCCAGCTTGATATCTTCAATCTGCTCAAACAGGTTTTCGCCTGCACGGTGAATGGCAATGGGCACTATGCCGTACTTCTGCCGAATACCGGTTTCCCTGATTTGCGTACCCACAAATTCAGAACGCGGAGGAATCAATACTTCCAGCAACCGGAGGTCACTTCCTTTTTGGTAAAAATCCCGCGCGTCTGGCAGCAATTCCAGGCCAATGGTGTTTTTGATTTTTATCAGGTTTTGCGCTTTACCTTCCACCAGCAAGACATCTCCTTTTTCGAGCGTGGCAAAATTGCCCGGGTGAAACTTTTCTTTCCCCCTCACAATTCCCAGCACCGTAAAGCCTGATTGTGCGAGCGTTGATTTGCTCACCGGCTGTCCTACCAGGGGCGAATCTTTCATAATCACCAGTTCACTCAGGTAATCCCGCAGCTGGTAATCCTCCTGCAGGTCCTGCAACTGGCTGCTGGGTAGCAGGCGCCGTCCGATTGTAATCATATATAAAATGGTTACCACCAGCAGAATCATGCCAACCAGGCTGAATTCAAACATGCTGATGGGCTGCATATCGAGGTTTTTCAGGTAGGCGCTCACCGCCACATTGGTGGAAGTGCCGATCAGTGTACAGGTTCCGCCAATGATAGAGGCAAAAGCAACCGGCATGAGAAACTTGGATGGGCTGAAGCCCGATTTCCTGGAAATGCTTATTACCGGGTTAATCATAAGTGCAGTGGCCGTAGTATTATTCATGAAAGCCGAGATGCCACCGGTCAGCGTAATCAGGTACAATAGAATCCTGTTAGGATTAGACTTGGCCATCTTAAGCATATAGTTAGCCGCGGCATCCAGCACGCCATTTTCCTGGATGGCCGTGGTAATAACAAAGATGGCGGCAAGGATCAGCATGAAATCACTGCTGAATCCGGCAAAGGCTTCTTTGGTGGTGAGTATGCCCGACAGTACCAGCACAACGAGCAATATGCAGGTGACAATGTCAACCGATATTTTCTCGAGTGAAAAAAGGATTACGGCAAATAAAAGAAGGAAGAGTACAATTGCAATTTCCATAAGTTATGGTTGTTGAGGGTGAAACAGGGCGCTAATCTATATATTCTACAATATTAGTAGTACTATCTTTTTAGTAGATTATTAATCCGGCAGCCGATCAGCGTCAAATTTCCCAGCGGATGCCATAGCGATTACCCTTCTATACAATTGTTAATCAGCACTTTAAAAGCTGTAACTCGCTTCCTGGCAGGTTGAAATATTTTTTTGCATGCGTCCGGTTTAACAATTAATCCATGGAAGTTCCCATACGGCTGCTTCCAACCATATCTTCTGCTGCTGAATTCGCCCGGCTAACAGTCAATATTGCACGGTAAAACTGCCCATCAAACCCTGTTTAACTATGCCGGTGGCTTCAAATAAAGGCGCTGGCTAATATGAAACTTATAAGATTTCCTATCGTATTCTAACCCGTTTTGTTATCTTTGCGCCTTCATTTTTTAACCCTTCATTAAATCAACCAGATAACCATGGCAGAAGTTAAGTACATCATTCCCCACGGCCACACTATTACCAAAGAAAACCGCCAGGCCCTGAAAGGTCATAAATCCTGCATCCTTTGGTACACAGGGCTCTCAGGATCGGGCAAATCCACGATTGCCAATAAAGTGGAAGAAAAGATGTTTGATATGGGATTACATACCTATATCCTGGATGGCGACAATGTGCGTATGGGCCTTAACAAAGGACTTACTTTCAGCGATGATGACCGTAAAGAAAATATCCGCCGGATTGGAGAAGTATCTAAATTATTTGTAGACGCCGGTATCATTGTAGGTACGGCATTCATTTCCCCCTTCCGCAGCGACCGTGAAATGGCACGCAGCATCATGCAGGAAGGTGAGTTTATTGAAGTGTTTGTAAACACACCACTTGATGTCTGCGAGCAACGCGACCCCAAAGGCCTTTATAAAAAAGCCAGGGCAGGCGAAATCAAATTTTTCACGGGCATTGACTCACCCTATGAAGCACCGGAAAAACCTGAAATTGAAATCCTTTCTGCCGGCAGAACCGTAGATGATTGCGCCGATGAAGTTATTGCCTGGCTGCGCGAAAAAAATTATATCCCTGCTGAATAACCTGCTCATTTTAACCTTTTAAATCCAATACAGTAATGAATCAACCTCATGGCGGAGTGCTCGTCAACCGCATTGCAACGGGAGCCCGCAAAACAGAATTAGAAAAGAAAGCAGCATCTCTCTTTCAATTAATCATCGAAGACCGTTATGCAGCCGATATTGAAATGATTGCCAATGGTGCCTTCAGCCCGCTTACCGGCTTTATGAACAAGGCCGATGCCGAAGGTACTATTGAAAAGATGACGCTCAGCAACGGATTACTTTGGGGAATACCCATATTGCTTCCTTCGGGCAATCAGCACGACAACATCAGCATCGGTGCTGAAATTGCATTGATTGAAAAGAGTTCAGGCAATGTATTGGCGATAATGAAGGTGGAAGAGAAATTCGAGCTGGATCTGATGAACCTCGCGCAAAAATGTTTCAAGACTACGGAAGATAAACATCCCGGCGTAAGTGCAGTACTGAGCGGAGGCAACAGGTTTATCTCCGGTCCGCTGGAGATGATCAACCGCCCCACCCGTCACGATCAGATCGACAATAAATATTTCATGGATCCTTCCGAGACACGCGCTGAATTTGAAAAACGGAAATGGAAAACGGTTGTCGCTTTTCAAACGAGGAATCCTATTCACCGTGCACATGAATACCTGATCAAATGCGCCCAGGAAATTGTGGACGGAGCGCTTATTCATCCCATCGTTGGCGAAACAAAACCGGACGACATTCCCGCACCGGTTCGGATGCGTTGCTATGAAGCATTGATCAACGGATATTTCAATCCGGATAACACTATGGTAAGCGCATTGCCGACTGCCATGCGTTACGCCGGACCGCGCGAAGCCATCAACCACACGCTGATCCGTAAAAATTATGGCTGTACCCACATGATTGTGGGCCGCGACCACGCAGGCGTAGGAACGTATTATGGAACCTATGAAGCACAGGAAATGATGGACAGTGTTGCTGACCGTACCGGCATGACGATCCTGAAATTTGAAAATACCTTCTTCTGTAAGGAAACAGAAGGCATGGCTTCCAGCAAAACTGCTCCGAAGAATGCTACACAGGTTTCGCTCAGCGGCACAAAAGTGCGTGAAATGCTGTCGAACGGGGAACGCCCACCGGCAGAATTCTCCCGTGCCGAGGTAGCCGACATTCTTATCGAATGGGCAACAGCGAAAGCAGGTGTTACTGCCTAAGCCAACCATCCTGACTTACAATTAGAATTACATCCCGGCCTCAGGCCGGGATTTTTTTTGCAGGCTGCTATTATCATTTCCACTTGCAGCAAACGATGCTCATCCTACTATCAGTCAAGACCAATTCAAAAATGTCTGCCTGTTGCGTGATTGATCTGCAACAATGTCACGATAATACAATAGGATTAAGCCGGATGCTCTAATGTACCGGCTGAATACTTTTATCTTATACCGACAAAATGAACATGAAATAAACAGTGCTCATAGCCTTATAGCAGCAACTATCCCGAGTTGAATAATATGGCTACAGCCACCTGTTCCGCCTGAATATCCATAAGGTCAGCAACGATGACAGTAGCATGAGTACCAACGCAAAGAGATAGCCATACTTCCAGTGCAGCTCGGGTAAAATATCGAAGTTCATGCCGTAAACGGAAGCCACGAGTGTTGGCGGTAGAAAAACCACTGACGCTACGGTAAAGAGTTTGATGATCTTGTTTTGTTCAATATTGATCAAACCGAGAAAGGTATCCTGTAAATATTCCAGCCTGTCGAAACTGAAAGTGGTGTGGTCCATCAGCGAATTCACATCCTTAATCATCATACGCAGCCGTTCATAGCAGTCTTTCGGAAAATGATCGCTGCGCAGCATGGCAGAGATCATGCGCTGCTTGTCAATCATGTTCTGACGGAGCAACATCGTCATTTCCTGCAACTGCGTCGCGCGTATCAGGATTTCCTTGTCAGCCTTCTGTTCTGCACCCATGAATTTGCCGATACGGGAAATTTCTTTCGCGATATTCTCCAGCAGGTCGGCATCAAAGTCAATCCTGTTTTCGAAGATGGACAGCATCACATGATAGCCGGACGGAAATGATTTGGGCGCCGCCAGCACCTTCCTGGATATTTCCGTAAAGGACCTGAACTCATTAGTGCGGTGCGTGATCAGATAATTATTCTTAAGAATGAAGGAAGCCGGATCACTGATGTAGGTGTCGCCCTGCTGCAACAGAAAGTTGGAATTGGCAACTATGATCTTATTGGTTTCATGATACCGTGAACTGCTCTCTATCTCTTCCTGTTCCTGTTTCTCACTGAGGTTTATGCCGAATTTATTGCTGATGTATCGTGTCTCCAGTTCATCGAGCCGGTTCAGATCCACCCACACCACGCTTAACGGATCAATCTGCGGCAAGGTCCGCAAATCCGATTCCCGTGCAATTTTATCGTGCTGCCTGTAATAAATATTGATCATTGCTTCACTGTTGCGAGAGTAAATTACGACATAAATCTTTTTTTGCAAGGCGCGAACCGTTCACCGGCACAATAGAAATCTGCGGCTTAACATCCTGCTCATGCAACACTGATCCATCTTCCATCACCCGGCTCATCATTCAGCCTTGGTGGTTCAGCGGTTACTCATTGTTTTCAAACGTTGCCCCCTGATCATTTTATACAACGATGCGAGCAGAAAAATGGTACCGAGCACTGCCACAATGGATGATCCGGCCGGAAAATCGTAATGGCAGTGATGCCAAAGCCCATGAAAGCCGCGAAGGCAACGCCAAGCGATGAAATCTGTCCGAGTGCAAGGTCAACGAAGACGATTCCTCTTCCTACCACATGCACACCGAGGTACGACAGCAACGCACCGGTGATAGCTGCTACCACAAACGCCTGCACCATGAATGGCAACTGAAACATTTCAAACATCTGATTCATGTTTTAACTGCTATAAAGCATTACCCAACATTTTTATTTGAAAAGAGTGTTGGATTAGCTGATTCAAGCCTGCTACTTCAGCGCATTCACCAGTTGACCGGTATTGTAATCAAACAAATCAAAGTAATTTTTCACCGTATCAAATGCTCCTGTTGATGTGGCCAGCGTCAGCACTTTAACGCCTGTTTGTTTGGCTACAACATCGGAAGAAGAAGTGGTAAAATACGGTGATGAAATAATCACCTTAATATGATTTGACTGCACTTCATTAATCACTTTCACCAGTTGTGATGGTGTAGGCGGAATGCCCGGCTTAGGCTCCATAAAATCAACGATCTTCAGGCCGAACCTGTTCTCAAAATAGCACCGCTCATTATGGTAGGCAATCAGTTTTGCATCCTTGTAAGGCGCCATCGCCGACAGCCATTGTTTCATCTTGCTATCCAGCTTTGCATTGAATGCGGCGAGGTTGCTCTCAAAATATGCTTTGTCTGCCGGCGATACACGCTCCAACCCATTGTTGCCTGGAAAGTCAGCTGCTGGTAAAATGTATGATTGGGCACAAGCCAGCTCAGCGAGAGCCCTTCATCATTCAACCATTTTTCCCCGAAATAATTAACGAAAGCATTTGGTACATCGATAAACGGCAATGCATGCGGATGCACGGTATTGATGCGGCCCAGTGTCTGCCTGAATTTTCCGGCCTTCAGCTGCAGTTTGGCAGGAAGTTATAGCGTGCTGCAGATAAAGTTCATATCAGATGATCAGGCGCCGGGTGAAAGATCCGTGATCCATATCATTTCTTTTAGTGATGTTAATTCATCAACTTCACACGGTAAGCTGATGCTTTATTTTCATCACATCCACCAACAGCAACCCTGTTATGCAAATTAAATTCTGTGGCGCCGCCCGCACGGTAACCGGAAGTTCCCACCTGCTCCAGCTCAATGATGGTTACAGGATACTGCTTGATTGCGGCATGTTTCAGGGCAACGAAAATTATGTAGACAACTTCAACGCTGCTTTTGAATTTGACCCGAAAGACATAGACATTCTGTTGCTTTCGCATGCGCATATTGACCACAGCGGACGCATCCCCAAACTGGTAAAAGAAGGTTTTCGCGGAAAGATCGTCTGCACGGCTGCCACAAAAGATCTCTGCGAGATTATGCTGCGCGACAGTGCGCACATACAGGAGAGCGATGCCAAATATGTCAATAAGAAACGTGCCAAGCGGAACCTTCCGCCCATCAGTCCGCTGTACAGCCAGGAAGATGCAGAAAAAGCGATGCAACAATTTGTTACCGTAAACTATGAGACACCGTTCAGCGCAGGTAAAGGCGTCAAGGCTTATTTCCGTGACAACGGACACATCATTGGCAGTGGCAGCATCCTGCTGACGATGAATGATGGCGGGACAGAAAGGAAAATCGGTTTTACCGGTGATATTGGCAGGCCCAACCGCCCCATTCTCAAAGATCCGATCCGCATGGAAGATGTGGACTACCTGATCAGTGAATCAACTTATGGCGGACGCTTTCACGAAAGTTACCCGGACGATAAAGAATATTTTCTGAGCGTGATATTAGATACCTGTATCAAGAGGAAAGGCAAACTCATTATCCCCGCATTCAGCATAGGCAGAACACAGGAACTGGTATTCATGATGGATCAGTTGCACAAAGAAGGACGGCTGCCGCACCTGCCGGTATATGTTGACAGCCCGCTCTCCACCAATGCCACCGAAATCTACCGGCGGCATACAGAATGTTTTGATGAATTTATCAGCCGATACCTGCTGACGGATGCGAATCCTTTCGGATTTAATGATCTTAAATACATTACTGATGCAGAGGAATCAAAAGCACTGAATCTACTGCCGGAACCATGCATCATCATCTCCGCTTCAGGCATGGCGGAAGCGGGCCGCATTGTGCATCACATAAAAAATAATATGGAAGATGCCAGGAACACCATCCTGATTGTAGGATACTGTGCCGAACAATCGCTCGGCTGGAAGATCCGCAAAGGCATTTCGCCCATCCGGTTGTTTGGTGAAGAAAAGACACTGAGAGCGAAGGTGGAAATCATGGATTCATTCAGCGCACATGGCGACCACAATGAGCTCCTGCAGTTTCTTGATAACCTCAACCGCAACAGATTAAAGAAATTATTCCTGGTGCATGGTGACTTTGAAGCACAGCTTGCATTGAAAAAAGGATTGGAGAAGAATGGATTTCAGTTTATTTCCATGCCTGAAAAAGGAGAAGTAAAAGAACTGGCATTTTAACTCCACATCACCTGCAGTCACGGCATGCTTTACCTGCAATACTGTATGCAAAATGTACCGGACGGGTCATCATCGCCGCAACAGAGCACAACTACCGGAATAATCTGTGCATTATTCGCTACACCAGGTAACTGTGAAAAAACGATGGTAACAATCATGTTACTGTACTGTAGCGGACAGGTGCATTTCCGGGTCAGCACAACGTGAAATAATTTCAACAGAATGGCATCATTAGCTCGTCTGAAACTGCAAGTCATCTGCATCATCGTAACCCGCTGATTTTTTTGTTACATCCTTCTGTTTCTTCAATAACTGTTCTATATTCAATGCTGCTTTTAAACACCTTTATTGATTTTTGATGATGCAGTCATTCAGCCTGCAGCTTTTTCTCTTTACTGAAAAATATAATGCCATGAAAACGCTTACCTGTTTTTTTTGCCTCACACTCACAATTGGCTATCCTTATCTTTCAAACGCTCAGTCATCCGGATGTATTAGCGGTAATTGCGTCGACGGATTAGGTACCTATGTTTTTTCCGACGGGGCTGAATACACCGGTCAATGGGTGGGCGGACAGCGCACCGGCATCGGCAGCTATGATTGGGCTGATGGCGCTTTTTACTATGGCTACTTCCTCAATGGAAAACTGGAAGGAAACGGCATTTACCTGGGTAACGACCAGGCAAAAACAACCTATGTCGGTGTTTTTCATGACGGAAAATTTTCAGAGAGCAGGGATTTTGGAACGTCGGGCTGTCTTATCGGAAATTGCTATGAAGGCGTCGGCGTTTACCTGTGGACGAACGACGACATTTATATAGGCGAATGGCATAGCGGCAACCGGTCGGGTTATGGCAGGTTTGACTGGGCGGATGGCTCTTTTTATACAGGATATTTTAAGGATGGATTGTTAGATGGAAGAGGATACTATAAGAAATTGGACAATACCGAAATGGACGGTTATTTTGAAAATAATGTGTTTGTCCGGAAAGCATCAGAAAGCGGATCAGCTTATTCCACGCAGCAAACACAGCCACAGTCGGGAGCAAACTATACTGCAGTAGCTTATGATGATGTCTGTTCGCTGATTGGCGCCGTGATCAATAGCTTCCCTGATGATTTTAAATCAGTTACCGGCAGTGTCAATGATGATTACCTGGCGTTGTATCCCTGGCATTCCAGTGTTTATCTGCGGGGTAGCCTGGAATCCGGATTGTATAGCGGATTAAGTAATAAAAATATAGCGGCACTATGGTTCAACGACCTATACACATTTACCGATTCCAGAAAGGCTTTCGATGCATACAATGACCTGTTGAAGAGTTTCAGTAATTGCCCGCCTGCCTGCTGCAAATTCAGGAAATCGGAATACAATGTTGAAAATTCCAGGTACTCCACTTATTATGAAGTAAGTGAGGTGACCTTTGGATACATGAATGATTATAAGGATATGAAGATCTCGATTGAACTCAGTTACAGTGAAAGTTTAAAAAGCTGGTCAATCGGTTTAGAAGTTACAAACACAGCAACCTTTTAATTTCTTTCATCTTAGTGGCGTATATGATCAAAGCTCCTTCTTCCGGCATCTTGCCTGCCAATCGTCAATATATACTGCCACTGCGTTACATTCATTTCCGTCCATTATACAGCGCATGATAAAATTTGGATTTCAGATGCTGCTGTGGCCTGTATGCCTGCTGTTTTGCCTGCTTGCTTCCTGCTCCACACAAAACATTTACATTGTCAGGCATGCGGAAAAAGACACCCTGCAAAAAAACGACCCGCCGCTAACACCGGCAGGTTTGCAACGGGCACAGGACCTCGCCATGTTGTTAAGACATCAACCCGTAACGGCAGTTTATTCCACCAACTTTGCACGTACGTTAGCAACAGCAGAGCCAACAGCAGCCGAACATCACCTGGCCATTACGTTATACGACTCCATTCCTCAGCTGACCGGCCTGCTTTCCGGTAAAAAAAACAAAGTGGTACTGGTTACCGGGCACAGCAATACCATCATCCCGATTGCCGCAGCGCTGGGAACGACACCAAATAAAACAGCGATAGATGATGCGGATTACGACAACCTCTTCATCGTACGGCAACATCACTTTTTATGGCTGAACAGCCTTAAACTCCGTGAAACCACTTACGGGAATCCCACACTCCCGTAATAATAAACGCGCAGGATATTACCTGTGAAATAGACTGACCATCCCTTTTTATCATTGCATTATCCCCTTACTTTTGCATCAAATCCATTCTATGTCAATGCTCACGTCCACTGCGCAACCACGAGTACTTAAATCAACGCACGGAACCACCTTAAGCTGCAAAGGCTGGGTGCAGGAAGCCGCCTTCCGCATGTTGCATAACAACCTTGATCCTGAAGTGGCAGAACGCCCGGATGAACTGATTGTGTATGGCGGACTCGGCAAGGCAGCCCGCAACTGGCCGGCATTTGAACTGATTGTAAAAGCACTCAAAGATCTGAATGAAGATGAAACCTTATTGATACAATCCGGCAAACCCGTTGGCATACTGCCAACCCATAAAGATGCACCGCGTGTAGTCATTTCCAATTCCATGCTTGTTCCGAAATGGGCAACATGGGAACATTTCCGCGAACTGGATGCAAAAGGGCTGATGATGTACGGGCAAATGACGGCAGGCTCGTGGATTTACATCGGATCGCAGGGAATTGTGCAAGGCACCTATGAGACATACTTGTCTTTAGCCGATAAGCATTTTGGCGGTATACTGAAAGGAAAACTGAATGTGACGGCAGGACTTGGCGGCATGGGTGGCGCTCAGCCTTTGGCTATCACCATGAATGAAGGTGTTTGCCTCGCAGCAGAGATGGAAGAGTGGCGCATGCAGAAAAGAGTGGAAACACGGTACCTCGATAAATATTCGCATGATATTGATGAGGCGATTGACTGGGCACTGGATGCCAAATCGAAAGGTGAGGCAATTTCAATCGGTGTTTGCTGCAACGCGGTGGACTTGCTGCAACGAATGATTGATCGAAACATCACACCGGATACTTTAACCGATCAGACTTCAGCACATGATGAACTGATCGGGTATTTCCCCGAAGGGCTGACCGTTCAACAGGCAAAAGTTTTACGCGAAACAGCTCCGGAGGAATACAGCCGGCGTTCGCTCGATACGATGGCAAGACATGTACGGCAGATGCTGGAACTGCAAAAGCAAGGTGCCATCACCTTCGATTATGGCAACAACCTGCGCGGTCAGGCGCATGACAAACGCGGTGTAGAAAATGCATTTGATTTTCCCGGTTTTGTTCCTGCATATATTCGTCCGTTGTTTTGTGAAGGAAAAGGCCCGTTCCGTTGGGCTGCCTTAAGTGGTGATCCGAATGACATTGCTGTAACAGATGCAGTGCTGATGGAATTGTTTCCGGAAAACAAAGGATTGTTGCGCTGGCTGAAGATGGCGAAAGAAAAAATTGCATTCCAGGGTTTACCGGCCCGCATCTGCTGGCTGGGCATGGGAGACCGTGAAAAAGCAGGGCTTGCCTTCAATGAACTGGTGCGTACCGGAAAAGTGAAAGCACCTATCGTGATCGGTCGCGACCATCTCGATACCGGCAGTGTTGCTTCTCCCAACCGCGAAACCGAAGCGATGATGGATGGCAGCGATGCAGTTGCCGACTGGCCGATCCTGAATGCACTCATCAATACGGCGGGCGGCGCAAGCTGGGTTTCCGTGCATCATGGCGGTGGCGTGGGCATGGGTTATTCCATTCATGCAGGCATGGTGATTGTTGCCGATGGCACAGACGATGCTGCACGCCGCCTGAAACGCGTGTTAAACAACGATCCAGCGATGGGCGTTATCCGTCATGCTGATGCAGGATATGATATTGCGAAGGATACGGCACGAAAATTCAGGCTGGACCTGGCAGAACGGCTGAAGTAAGAACTGCTTTCTTTCAATGAATCCCGGCATCACAAAACAACAAACACTCTATCGGTCATATTCCCAGGTCATATAAAAAATAATATTGGTCTTCAAAATGTACTGTCTCGTAGTTCGCTAAAGTTGTTTTAATTCACAACATCATGTTTAATGACTATTCTTATTATGAATTCAATATCATACCATTCATTTCTCACTTCAACTATGTTGGATTTCTGCTGCTTGCCAGAATGCCTTTCTGCGGGCAAACCAACTTTCAGGATTTCGACTCGTATGATAAATACTTATCACCATAATGTTCTTCCTTTCAATAATAAAGTGAACGCCAAATGGAAACCTCTTGATGAAAGCAATTCTTACATCATCATATCTTATCTCCAATCCAAGAGGGCCTTTTTGAATTGTTGAAAAAGCGGCGTCCAGGCTCAACTCTAATTCACTGCTCAAACCAGCTCGTTGTTCTTCATATCATATCATCGCATCCAATCAATCCAGTTCAGCAAATACTGAAATAAGTAAATTATACTTCACAGCCGGGAGTCAATTCTTTTTCGAACTTCATCCCACGATGATGCTGATACTTCTCCTTTGCGTATTGCTTCAATTCTTCTCCTGCTTTCTATTATTTGGGATTCGGGAATACCGATATCTTTTGGATGAATGCTATCCCAAATTTTCTCCACCAAAAGAATTTTTTCAGCAGCACTCCACTGAAAAATCGCATCAATTGAAGTTGACTTTTGCATGCGATTGTCATTTAAAAGCCTTTTTAAAAGAGCATAGTATAACTAATAATTAGATTGATAACTTTTTTGATGATTGTCTGAGTCATACAACCTGCAGCTACGGCACAATTCAACTAACAATACTGTTACTTATTCAAATCCGGGCATCACAAAATAAAATATGCTCCACCAGTCAGATTCGCGGGTCATATATAATTTAAAAGGTCCTTCAAATGTTTGCATTTCACCCTGCTCAGTCAAGGCGTCATACTTCGCCATACCTTCCGCATGGCCGATTCCCTGCAACTGCTCATCCTCCTTCAATTCAAACCTGACTTCAGATACATGGTATCTGCAGGTATGAAAACCGGTGTAAGCATCAAAAATATGCTGCACCTTATTCAGCAATGTGCTGCGGCTCAGGATTTCAGTATCCGGTTGAATAAACGCTGTTCCCAGTGTATAAGCCAGCGATTCCGCATGGCGGTCGAACCATGCTTTCAGAAATTCCATCATGCGATCGTGTATCTCCTGCTCGTGATCGGGATGAAAATCTTCATACGTAAAATGGCGGATCATACCGGGCAGGGACGCGCCTTCATCCGTTTCATGCTCGAACAATTCTCCGGTGATGAAAGTGTATTGAAAGCGTTCGTCGCGTGGACGGATAAAGTCAATGATCATAGCATGCTCTTCCAGTAACTGCTGCAGCCGCTTCCATTCAGTGGCAAATGCATTATCATCCAGCTCCGCTGATTTTCTGAACTGCGGTGCACCGAGCCGCGCCGCTACTTTGACCGTCTTGTTAACTGATTGTGCGTAATGCTCTTCATAAGCTATTACATTCCTGAGAAATTGATTGGCGATTTCCGGCGGAATATCGCTCAACTCACCGGGTGCACCGCCAAACTGAGCGATAATTTTCATCCGGAGCAATTCATTTTCTTCGCGCAGTTGTGCTTCGCGATCATTGCCGGAATCACCTGCTAAGCCTGAGGAGGCATTGTTGTCATTCATGATAGTTGAATTAATAGTGATAAAATATATAAACAGTAAACAAAGGTAATAATTGTCTTTGATGTGAACAGGTCATCAAGGCGCGATCACCGGCCATTCAGGATTTCTTAATCTGTGGCACCATCAGGAAAAGTAACGGAAAACCTTCTTTACTTTGCCACATCGTAAGATTCATCACACTCTCATGAATGTCCTCATCACCGGCGGCGCCGGATATATCGGAACCGAACTGGTTTTCGAGCTTTCTCAAAAGCCAGATATTGATCAGATTGTGGTGTATGATAACCTCAGCCGCGGCAACTACAATTTATTCCTTGGTAAAGGGCCGAGGCAGAAAAACGTGAAGTTTATACATGGCGATATCCTTGACTCCCGCTCCATGCGGAAAGTGCTGAAGGGAATTGATGTGGTTTATCACCTTGCGGCAAAAGTAACCACCCCCTTTGCCAATATTGATTCCCACTTCTTCGAACAAATCAATCACTGGGGCACGGCGGAACTGGTATATGCCATTGAAGAAAGCGACATCAGCAAATTCATTTTCACCAGCAGTGCATCTATCTACGGCAGCACCACCGTTCCGGCTACGGAGGCCACACCACCTAATGCCAATAGTTTTTACGGTGTTTCCAAGCAGCGGGCGGAAGAACATGTTAAACGACTGTTCGAGAGTGTGCCGACCCTGATACTGCGTTGTGGCAATGTTTATGGCTACAGCAAATCCATGCGTTTTGATGCGGTGATTAACCGGTTTATGTTTGATGCCAACTTTGGTCACCGGATAACGATTAACGGAAGCGGCAATCAGTCACGGTCATTTATACATATCAATAAGGTGACTAAGATGCTAGCCGGCATGTTGTATGAGGAGGTACCATCGGGCATTTATAATCTTTCCGACAAGAACCTGGAGATTGTTGACCTGATTGATGTTTTAAAAAGGATTTATCCGGAACTGGAATACCTTTTTATCAACCAGCACATCACGATGCAGGAATTAAAAGTAGAACCCAACAGCCTTTTATACCGTTACTTACCGCTTCCGGTATCTTCACTGGAAGATGAACTGCTGGAATTCAAAGAAAGGTTTTCATTCCGGTAGAGACGCCATGCTTTGCGTCTGAAAATATCATTCACAGCATGATCATTCAACACCCTGGATATTGGGATTAAACAACATCATCAATATTGAAATGGCGATAAGACGCGAAACATCGCGTCACTATTTGGCAAAACTTACCGCACGCTTTTCACGGATGACGGTTACTTTGATCTGCCCCGGATACGTCATATCATTCTGAATCTTCTGCGAGAGGGAAAATGATAATTCCTCCGCTTGTTTGTCGGTGATTTTCTCTGCCTCTACAATCACCCGTAATTCACGGCCGGCCTGAATCGCGTAGGCCTTTTCCACGCCGTCATAACTGATGGCAAGGTTTTCCAGTTCTTTTAAGCGTTGCAGGTATTGCTGCAACATCTCCCTTCTTGCGCCGGGCCTTGCACCCGAAATGGCATCGCATGCCTGAACGATGGGAGAAATTACATAGGCCATTTCCACTTCGTCATGATGTGCGCCGATCGCATTGATGATGGCAGGATGTTCATTATATCTTTCCGCCAGCTTCATCCCCAGCAGTGCATGACTTAATTCACTTTCTTCGTCAGGCACCTTTCCAATATCATGCAGCAGTCCGGCGCGTTTAGCCAGCTTTGGATTGAGTCCCAATTCAGCGGCCATGATGGCGCAGAGATTGGCCACCTCCTTTGAATGCATTAACAGGTTCTGACCATAGGAAGAACGAAAACGCATACGGCCAACCATCCTGATGAGTTCAGGATGCAAACCGTGAATACCGAGTTCAACTACGGTGCGTTCACC